>MEFT01000033.1 GCA_001725215.1 Clostridium sp. SCN 57-10 | reverse complement strand
TCGGCGGGCGAAAAGTTTGCCGACTCGGTACTCATCACCGCGGAGAGCAAGGCCGCCATCGAATCGTGCATCCCCCTTGCGCCGCTTCACAACCCCGCCAACCTCACGGGCATTTCGGCCTGCGAAGAGGTCATGCCGGGCGTGCCGCAGGTTGCCGTGTTTGACACTGCGTTCCATGCCAAAATGCCGGCCAAGGCGTTTGTCTACGCCGTTCCCTACGAGTATTACGAGAATTACGGCGTGCGCCGCTATGGCTTCCACGGCACGTCGCACCGCTTTGTTTCCGAGCAGTGCGCCAAGGCGATGGGCAAGCCCCTCAGCGAGCTGAAGATCGTCACCTGCCACCTGGGCAACGGCTCGTCGATCGCCGCCGTCAACCATGGCGTCAGCGTCGACACCTCGATGGGCTTCACTCCGCTTGACGGCCTGCCTATGGGCACGCGCTCGGGCAGCATCGACCCCGCCATCGTCGAGTTCATCGCCGAGAAGGAGAACCTCTCCGTCAAAGACGTGCTCAACGTTCTTAACAAGAAGTCCGGCGTACTCGGCGTGTCCGGCGTGTCGTCCGACTTCCGCGATCTCGATGCCGCCGAGGCCGAGGGCAACGCGCGTGCCGCGCTCGCCAAGGAGCTCTTCATCTATGGCGTGAAGAAGTACATCGGCGCTTATGCCGCCGCGATGGGCGGCGTGGACGCCGTCGTCTTCACCGCCGGCGTGGGCGAAAACTCCGCCGAGCTGCGCGCCCGCATGACCGAAGGCCTTGAGTTTATGGGCATCAAGATCGACGCCGAGAAGAACAACTGCCGCGGCGTGTTGCGCGATCTTTCCGCCGAGGGCGCGACCGTTCGCACCTTTGTCATCCCGACCAACGAAGAACTCGTCATCGCGATGGACACCGCGGAAATCGTCAAGGGCAAATAAAGTATCCGCGCAAACGGCCGCATTTCTTTTGTCTGCAGCCAATCAGGATGTTTTTAGGGCATCACCGCTTAAACGGTGATGCCCTTTTTATGTGCCGCTCACTTGCTTGGATATGCAATCGTCATTTGGCAAACTCTCGCGCCAATAAATCCATATATAGTTTATCGATATACTTACCGTCTTTGAAGATCCATTCACGCCGTCTCCCGGCTTCTCTAAATCCCACTCGTTGATAGCAGGCGATTGCACCGGCATTATCCGCATGTACGGACAACATGATGTTGTTGAGATTCAGCGTCTTAAACCCGTAATTCAGAACCAGATGTATGGCTTCGGCACCGTAACCTTTGTTTCGGTTTTCTTTATCGCCGATAAAAACGCCGAGGAAAGCATTGCGGTTAAGATTGTCAATGTCATGGATGCTAACGTGACCAATCAACACATCGCCGGCAAGAAGCACGATGGAAAAATGATATCCGCGTAATCCTTCCACCGTCTTCTTCGCACTTGATATCGTGGCTAGATTTTGATGGCCGCCATAATTGCCGCCAACCGCTTCATCATTCATCCATTCCGCCCATTTGGCGTGAAGCTCTTCATTCTCAGCGTCCAATGGTGAGAGATACAAATTTTCTCCGACTATCTTTTTATAGTATTTCATCTTCCCAACCCTTTGCATTATTTTCTTGATGAGCGCTATTATATCACGGGTAAATCGCGTTCACAATCACAGCCTGGCTGACAAGACATATGATCGAATCTTGTACCGAAGTATCCTCAAAAAGCGAAAGACGGCAGCGCAATAATATTGCGCTGCCGTCTTTAAAAATTTTACGCTTCGCAGGGAGATGTATCAGCGCTCTTTTATTTCTCGATCTTGCGCAGCTCGTCCGCCAGGCACTCGCGCGTATGACTCTTGCGGCCGACCACGCGGTGCGCATGTGTCATCGAACTGATGACCGACTCCTCGACGCTTTCGATGGCGGCGCGGAACACCACGTCGATATCCTCTTCATAGACAAGCTCAATCGTATGGGGCTTGCCCGTCTCATAATGAGGCAGGCGGTTACGCGTGGTAAACGCAAGTGCAATTTCGCCGCTTCCGTTGCCCGCGATGCTGCCCGTGCGCGCAAGGCCAGACTGCGCGCGGCGCGCGACACGCGCCAGCTGGCGCGCGGAAAGCGGAGCGTCGGTCGCCAGAATAACGATGACCGAACCTTTTTCCGCCTCGTCGGGATGGTTCGCGCGATACATGCGCTCACCGACGGCGTCGCCCGCGATCATCAGATCACGCTGCGAACCGAAGTTGGTGAGCAGCAGCGCGCCGAGGGTATAGGTTTCCCCATAAAGCTCAAACACGCGCGACGCCGAGCCGATGCCGCCCTTCATGCTGTAGCAGCTCATGCCGGTGCCGGCGCCCACGTCGCCCTCTTCACACGTCTCGCTCGCGCATGCAAGCGCGTCGAGCACATGCTGTTCGGTGACGTGAAGTCCGCGAATGTCATTCAGATGTCCGTCGTTGCACTCAAACACCATCGGGTTGACCGTCGAGGTCGTATCGCCGATGTCTTCGTTACGCTCCAGCATATAACGGATCAGCGCCGTCGAAGCTGTTCCGACCGACAGCGTATTGGTCAGCACGAGCGGGGTTTCGATGGTGCCTAGCTCGTCGACCTGCACCAGGCCGACCGATTTGCCGTAACCGTTGATGACGTGCGACGCCGCCAGCGGCTTATCGCGGAATATGTTTCCCTCATGCGGAATAATCGCCGTAACGCCGGTGTTTACATCGTCACCGTTTTTCAATGTGACGTGACCCACTCGCACGCCCGGCACGTCGGTAATCAGGTTGCGTGCTCCCTTTTTCATTCTGCCAAGCCGAAGGCCGAAGGATGCCTGTACTCCCATGATGCTCTCCTCTTTTCTTTTCATTGTCAATGCGGTCGCGCAGACGCACGATCGCCGGAACCAATATCCCTCCCGCGGCGTTGCCCAGGGTCATGACCAGCAGATAACCGAGCGCATGAACCGACCAGACATTGGCCACGGAGAAATAAAACATATTTGCCACACAATGCTCAAAGCCGCACAAAATAAAAACGGCCACGCCGAGAAACAGACCGATGTATTTGCCGACCTCATGCGGATTGCGCTTATACCCGTCGACCGCGACGTACATCAGGATATTGCACAGCACCGCAAGCAGAAAAATGCTGATCAGATTGTCTGTCAGCTTGATTTCGCACATAGCAGCGGCGCGCTCCGCAATGCCCGCGATGCGCGTTGCGCGCACGGCATAGCCGACGGCTGCACAGCCAGCGAGATTGCCCAGCCAGATCACGCCGAGCGTGGGCAAAGCACGCATGCCCTCGTCGAGCACAAGCCAGACTTTTCCGGTAAACAGCGTGAAGCCGAAGCTGACGACGGTAAACAACCCGACGGTGAACAACAGTGCGCCCACAATCTTGTTATCCACTGAAAGATACACCACACCGCCTATAGCGATGCACAGTCCTGCAAGAAATGCGTTTAAAAACGTGCTGAGATATTTCATTCTGTCTTCCTCTGTACCATTAAGAATGCCGAATTTCCACGAATATCACTATATCGTGTGGCATGTCCTCTGTCAAGAGCACAGAAAAAAGAACGGAGCGGACGGCGGGTTTTGATCCGCCGCCCGCGAGCATTTCGCTTTAATTACACTTTGAGTATCCGCACTGGCGGCAGATCACGCAGCCGCCTTCGTGTGCCACGGCCTCACCGCACTCGGGGCAGCGGGGCGACCCGGCTTGCTCGTCCTCATGCGGTTCATGTTCCACAGGGGTTTGCTGCCGCTGCATTTTAGCCACCTTTTCAATGGTGCGCGCAATCGCGTCAGGGCAGGACATGACCTTCATGCCCTGCTGGCGGATGGTTGACGGGCAACGAATGCCCTTGAGCTGCTCGATGATCGTCTCCACATCGATGCCGGAGCGCAGCGCGATGGACGCAAGGCGCCCCGTTGCTTCCGACTGCGACGGACATCCGCCGTGCCGCCCCGTGTTGGTAAACACTTCGCAGATGCCATCCTCGTCGTAATTGACCGTGATATAAAGGTTTCCGCATCCGATTTTCACGCGCTCGGTCAGGCCGCTTACCACCTCGGGACGCGGGCGCGGCTCGATGACATCTTTTTTCGCAAGCTGCTCGCGCACCGTATTGTAATGCTCGCATGCCTCGCAGCCGCCCTCGTGCTTCGCCTCGGTATTGACCGAGCCGATGTTGAGCACCTGCCCCTCGCGGCTGCCGTCGCGATAAATGGTCACGCCTTTGCAGCCCGTACGATAAGCAAGCTCGTATACCTCTGCCACCTCCTCGCGCGTCGCGCTTGAGGGGAAGTTAACCGTTTTGGATACCGCGTTGTCGGTATATTTTTGAAATGCCGCCTGCATTCTGACATGCCAGACAGGCGACACGTCGTGCGCCGACACAAAGACGCGGCGCAGCTCCTCGGGAAGCTCGGTGATATGCGCCAGCGTGCCCTCGTGCGCAATCTTGTGCATCAGCTCATCACTGTAAAGCCCGCGTGCCTCAAGCTCGGCGCGTAGAATCGAATTGGTTTCGGCCAGCTCGGTCTGATCCATGACGTTGCGCACATACGCATAGGCAAACACGGGCTCCACGCCGCTCGAAACACCCGCAATGATCGACAGGGTGCCCGTCGGCGCGATGGTCGTTACGGTGGCGTTGCGCATCGGCGCGCCATCCCGCAGCGTGCTTTCTTCAAACAGCGGGAACGCGCCGCGCGTTTCGGCCAGTCTGCGGCTCGCTTTTTTACCGCGCGCCGCAATAAAGCTCATGACCTGCTCGGCCAGTGTGACGCCCGCCTCCGAGTTATACGGAATGCCGAGCAGCAGCAGCATATCGGCAAAGCCCATCACGCCAAGGCCGATCTTGCGCGTCTGCTTGGTCGTGAAGTCGATGATGTCGAGCGGGTACTTGTTCACGTCGATGACGTTATCAAGAAAATGCACGGCAAGATCGACCGTCTCGCCCAGCTTCTCATAATCTACATAATAGGCGCCGTCTTTGCGGCCGAGCATTTCAACCAGATTAATCGAGCCGAGGTTGCACGATTCATACGGCAGCAGCGGCTGCTCGCCGCAGGGATTGGTCGATTCGATTTCGCCCTGCGCGGGCACAACATTGTCGCGGTTGAGACGGTCAAGGAAAATGATGCCCGGCTCGCCGTTGCGCCACGCCGCGTCGACGATACGGTCAAACACCTCGCGCGCGTTCAGGCGTCCGACCGCCTTTTTCGTATGCGGCTCGACCAGGTCATAATCCTCCCCGGCAAGCGCCGCTTCCATAAAGCGCTCGGTGATGCCGACCGAGATATTGAAGTTCGTGATCTCCTGCGCCTGGGTTTTGCAGGTAATGAACTCAAGGATATCCGGATGGTCGACGCGCAGAATGCCCATATTCGCGCCGCGCCGCGTGCCGCCCTGCTTGACGGCTTCGGTCGCAGTGTTAAACACCTTCATAAAGCTAATGGGACCGGAGGCGACGCCACCTGTCGAGCGCACAGTGCTGCCATGCGGACGCAGACGAGAGAATGAAAAGCCCGTGCCGCCGCCCGACTTATGAATGAGCGCCGCCTGCTTAATGGCCTCGAATATTTTCTCCATCGAGTCTTCGACGGGCAGCACAAAGCAGGCCGAAAGCTGCCCGAGCGGGCCACCCGCGTTCATCAGCGTGGGTGAGTTGGGCAGAAACCGCAGCTCGGTCATCATCTCGTAAAAACGCGCCGACAGCGCGTCGACATCCGCGCCCGCGTCATACTGCAGGTCGGCGCGCGCAATGGTGTCTGCAACGCGTTCAAACAAGCCCTCAACTGTCTCAGTTACTCTTCCGTCTTCATCCTTCAGCAGGTAGCGCTTTTCCAGCACGACGCGCGCGTTCTGAGTAATTTTCATATTCCTTCCTCCATAGGCAAGCATAAGTAATACAATATATTGTAGTTGTATGTCATGCCAATGTCAATCGGTATACAACATTTTGGCATTGCCGAATTGTATAAAAAATTTTACACTGTTTTGGCGTGTCATGCTCTTGCATGTTTTCATATCATGGCGTATACTATAAGGGAAGTCATGAGAAAGGAGGCAGCTATGAGAAAATTGAATACCCCGGCTTACGTTTATCAGCTTACCGATGTTGACGAGTTGATTTTCAGGGACGAGGAAGCCTATATCAGCGAGAAATGAGAAGGCTGCCCACAGGGAAGTGTAATGACCGCGAAAGCGGTTTTTTTCATATAAACTTTTCCGATAGAGCCAAATAATCAGGGCCGAAGCACATGCTTCGGCCCTTTCGCTTATCGTAAGGTCAACTGTCTTGTCACTAAATATACGCCTGTCCGGCGGGGCGCGAATCCACATCATGGTTGTCATCACCATCCTCACCAATGTGTATGCTTGTGCGTTAGCCTCTATTCCTTTTCACATACATAATATAAAAAGTTCAAATTAAGATATACTGCATAATCAGACGTAAATCGCAGGAAAGATATGATAAGCTATCATCGTCAGCTCTGTGCCGGGGGCTATTTTCGTCGGCTCAGTGCCGTGAATTGAAATTATATAAGGTACGTGAACTCCATGGCAAAAAAAGAGAAGCCTTTTGGCTTCTCTTTTTTGTGAGTTGATGTTAGATTGCTTTTTCAAAGCAAATAAAATCGATGTCGTAAAGATGTACTTCGCCACAGACGCGGTAGCCGATTGAGGAATAAATATTTTGGGTCATGCGGTTGCCCTTTGCGGCCATCAGATGGATCGCGTCATACCCGCGCGAGCGCGCAATCTCTTCGGCCATCGCCATCACGCGCCTTGCCAATCCCCTGCCCTGCAGCCGCGGCGTGACGCACAAGCGCGACAGCATACACGGACGCTGCGCGAGCAGCGCCCACGCGACGTCTGTCTCCTCGTGTTCATCCTCACCTAGCGATATCGCAGCGCACAGCTCGTCCCCTTCACGCAAAACATAAAGTCCGTCGCACGCCAGGTCATCGGCTATCGTATCGGCGCCGGGATATTCGTCATTCCACGCACCGCCAAACGCGGCAATTGCCCGTGAGGCCGCACGGTAAAGAGCAAGCAAGCGGTCGGTGTCCTCCGGCCGCGCCTGCTGTAAGGTTTGTTCTGTCAAAAATCATATCCTCCTTCGAGCTTACCTTGCTCCATCACCGTCACCTCAACGGTATAGAGCTTGCCCTTGCGGTAGACACCAAGCTTGGCCTTCGTTCCGACCGCCAGCTCATTACGAAGCAGGCAGCCGTCGTCCACCGACTCAATCGCCGTATCATTGATGCTGACGATAATGTCGCCCTGTGCAATACCCTGCGCGCGGGCGTCCGACGTAGGTTCGACCGCGTCGACTAAAATGCCCTGCGGCAGTCCGTAGAAGCGCGCGGCCATCGAGCTGATGGTGCGCCCCGCGATGCCGAAGGCCGGTCTGCCCGACACATAGCCGTTTTTCACCAGCTCTTCCACGATAGGCTTCACGGTGTTGACTGGAATGGCAAAGCCAAGGCCCTCATACGCCGTGGAGCTGAGCTTTGCCGAAATGATGCCGACAACTTCGCCATATTCGTTGAGCAGCGGACCGCCGGAGTTGCCAGAGTTAACGGCCGCGTCGGTCTGGATGAGGTTCATCGTAACACCCTCCACCGCGATATTGCGGCCGAGCGCGGAGATCAGCCCGCCCGTCACGGTTCCCTGTAGCTGTCCCGTCGGGTTTCCGATGACGACCGCAATCTCGCCGACGCGTAGCGTGTCCGAATCGCCAAGCGAAGCATAGCTCAGACCCTTTGCCTCAATTTTAAGCACCGCGATGTCGGTATACGCATCGCTTCCAATGAGATAAGCGGAATAATTCGTGCCGTCTTCGAGCACGACTGTAATGTTGTCGCCGCCGGCGACAACATGGTTATTTGTGACGATATAGCCGTTCTCCGTCAAAATGATGCCCGAACCGGCGCTCGTCTGTGAAAAATCTTGCTCGCTCTCCGTCACAATGCCGACAACGGCCGCACTGCACCGCTCGACGATCTCGCTGACATCGTGATAGACCACGCCGGACGATGTCTGCTTCTGCGTTTCGGGCAGCGAAAAATCATCGGTCGTGCCACCCTGCGGCGTCTGCGCCTCAAGTGCGCCCGTGGTGCCGCCAGCGAGGCGGACGGGTTCCTTGCTCTCCTGCTCCAGGGTTCGGTACAGCAACGTAATGCTTACCAAAATAAACGTGAAAAAGCAGGTAAGTGTCAGCAGCCCAAACAAACCGCGCCGATAGCGCCGCTTGCGCCGCTTTTCCGCAAGAATCTCTTCATAGCTTTTATAAGGAAAACTTCCGTAATAACGGTCATAATCGCTTTGATCGTTTGGTTTGCTCATGGATACACTCCTCAGTTCATCGGCAGGCTGAAGCAGAACTCGGTTTTCCCGTCCTCGCTGCGCGCAAAAACGTCTCCTCCGTGGCGGTTGACAATCGTTTTGACGATATATAATCCAAGGCCGGAGCCGCTGCGATTGACGCCGCGCGAGGTGTCTTCTTTATAAAAACGGTCAAAAATATATTTGATGCTCTCGCGCGAAATTTCACTTCCCGTGTTTTGCACGTTGCATTGCAACATGCCGTTTTTTACTGCCATATAAATGACGATTGAGCCGCCTTCGTTGGTAAACTTCACGGCGTTGTCGATCAGGTTATAGACCACTTGGAAAATCGCGTCGTGATCGGCCGTTACGTCAAGCGTATCGGGCGTATCAAGCGAAACCTCAATTTTCTTTGCGGTCAGCTTCTGCTCAAAGCCGATGATGATGCGGCGCACCATCTCGCTCATATCAAACGTCGTTTTACTCAGTCCCTGCTCGCCCGATTCAAGCCGCGACACGGAAAGCATGCTTGTGGCAAGGCGCGAAAGGCGCTTGACCTCCTCCGAGATGATCTCGAGATACTTCTTTTGCTTGTCGGGCTTGATGGTGCCGTCCAAGATACCGTCTACAAATCCCGCAATGGTCGTCATCGGCGTGCGCAGGTCGTGCGACACGTTGGCGATCAGCCCGCGGCGCATCGTTTCCATGTTGTTGACCGAGTCTGCCATATTATTGAAGCTGAGTATCACGTCAAACAGCTCATCCTGCCGCTTTGGCAGCGGGATACGGGGCGAAAAGTCGCCGCGCGCATAGCTTTTTGCGCACGATGCCATCTGCTTAAGCGGCTTGACCGTGCTGCGCACGATAAAATAGGTGACGATCAGCGTCAGCAGGAGCACGGCGAACATCATGATGGTAAACGTGCTGACGATGTTAAGAAAAAACGTAATCGAAGCCTCTGCAGGCACGGCGACGAACACGGCTGCCACGTCGCTGTCCGCGACGGTGCACGGAATGCCCTGCACAAAATGCGCCTCACTGAGGTAGCCGTAAAAGCTGCCAAGCTCGGAATAGGTGCGCCCTTCCGTAACGGCCGTCATCGCGCCCTGCGGCATTTTACCGCTCACCTGGCGGTAGCAGCCGTCCGGTGTGGCGATAAACCAGAGAGAGCCGTCCATATTGGCGACGAAGATCATGCCGTTGCAGTCGCTCGCAAGCTGCAGCATGTTGATCATATACTGCCGCTCGGCGTCCACCCGGTATTTATCACTCAGATAGGCGCGCATATCGGCCGTTTCCACATAAACGGACGTGCTCTGCGCGGCGCGCTCGGCCGTCATCACGATGCCGGTGCGCTTTTCCTCCATGGCATATCGGTTGATCTGAAACAGATATGCGCCGCCGAGCACGCCGAAGCCGAAAATAACGACGAGCGCGTAGAGCGCAAAGTTTTTTACGAACAGGCTTTTCAAGCGCCCCGCTCCTCCCCGCG
>MEFT01000032.1:4037-14036 GCA_001725215.1 Clostridium sp. SCN 57-10 | reverse complement strand
GGCTTGACTCTTGGGCTTGCAATTTCAATCACCGCATCTGATTTTTTTGACAGCCTTTCACATCCAGAAACAGCAAAAGCACTTTTCAGAATAGTGTTGATCGGAATTCTTGGCGCAGTCATAGGTTTAATGTTCGGCGGGTTGGCTGGAGGCGTCATCGGGTTAGTGGTTGGACTGGGCATCGGTTTTTTAAGTGTTCAGTTTGATAAAAATATTTCAGCAGAAGCGAAAGAAAATGCAAAAAAAGTTTTTGACGCCGCGCTCACCGCCATTCTTACTACCGTAATCGGGTTTATGTTTGGTGGAGTTGCAGGCGGCGTGATTGGCTTAACGCTTGGACTCGCGATAGGTTTTGCGAGCGTTACACTCAAGGACGAACCCGGTAAGCTAAACGGCGCAGGCAGAAAGTTCATTGCTCCAACCGGTGCGCCGTCAATCTACTCGTCCGACATCCCAATGCTCGCGTCCGGCGCCGTCATACCCCCGAATCGTGAGTTTATGGCCGTGCTTGGCGACCAGAAGAACGGTACGAATATCGAAGCGCCATTGTCTACTATCGAGCAGGCGGTCGAGAACGTTATAAGCCGTCGCGGTTACAACGGTGGCGGCGATACCACAGTTATTCTGGAAGTCGACGGGTACCAGTTCGGGAAAGCGACCTTCAAGGCCTACAACCGCGAAAACCGCCGCATTGGCGTACGACTCGTTGAGGTGTAATCATGCCGAACTATATCAAAATCAATGGGCAATCCTTCGACGCTACCGTCGCCATCTCGGACATCGAGGAAAATTTCAGCGTGCTTGATGGAGAAAACGCCGGGCGCTCCATGACTGGGCGCATGGTGCGCGATATCATCGGCACCTACATTGGACACAAGGTAACCTTTTTCAACGGCAAAGGCAACGCAGGCTTTGACGCATTGTGGAACTACCTCGTTGCCCATTCTGTGGATGACTACGTCATGTTGGAAGCCGCAGACGGTCAGTCGGCCATCTCTTATCAGGCTTATTACACCTCCGGCACACGGCGGCTGCGGACGGTGCAGAACGGGGTGAACTGTTGGGATGAAATCGAGATCAACTTTATTCCGATGGATGCGCAGGTGCAGCCATGAGTAAGACACAGATCCTCTACAAGGATGTTGCACCCGGCGCGGATGAGAACGCCGGTGTCTCCTCGCCCGGTGCAGCTGCTTTTTCCGATATTGTGGCGCTGCCGTTTGGGCTCATCGATCCGAAGCCGGTCGCCACATTGGAACAGGACAACTGGGCGCTCGACGGCGCGTTTGTGCTGCGCGAGCATCAGCCGGTCGCGTTCTGGTCTGCTGCAATAAGCGGTGCAGATGGGGCGTTTGGGAGCAGTCCGAGCATCACGATAACTTTCAGCGAGCAGTTTTCTTCGGTCGGCATTACACTCTTGTTCGACACAGCCACGGGGGACTATTGTAGCGCGGTCAATATCAAATGGTATCAGCAGGACACGCTGAAGGCGGAGCAAGACTTCTCGCCCGATGCGGTGTCCTATTTTTGTAGCCGAGCTGTCACGGCCTACGACAAGATCGTGATTACGCTGAAGCGCACGGCCAAGCCATATCGGTATGCAAAGCTCGAGAAGATCCTGTTCGGTATCTATCGTTATTTCGGCATGACGGAGCTGCGGCGCGCGTCTATCGTAAACGAGATGAATCTGATCGCGCTTGAGCTGCCTGTATCAACTGCCCGTTGGACGGTAGATAGCCGCGACAACCTCGACTTTATGTTCCAGCTCAAGCAGCCGGTCGAGGTACAGAATGACAGCGGCCTGATCGGCGTGTACTACATCGACAAGCACGCGCGCCTTGCGCAGAATGTGTACGACATAGAGTGCTACGATGCAATTGGCGTGCTGTCTGAAAGCAAATTTGCGGGCGGGGTATACAGCGGGAAATCCGCAAAGGTTCTCCTGCAAGAGATCGTGGGCAGCGATTTTGAGTTGAACATCGAAGCTGCGGACATAAACCTCACCGGCGCAATTCTGCCATGCACCCGCCGCGAGGCGATGCAGCAGGTGCTCTTTGCGTGGGGCGCTTGCGCGGCCACCGATGGCCGCGAAAACATCCGTGTTTTTGCGCTGCCCGCAACGGCCACGCAGATCAGCGCGGACAGGACATTCCCCGGCGTGGCCTCGGAGGTGGCGGCCATTGTCACGAAGGTATCCGTTACGGCGCATACCTACACGCAGGACAGTAGCGGCACCGTCGAAATCAACGGGACCAAGTATCGTGATACGACCGCGGGCTATACGGTGGTCAATCCGGATGTGACCGCCAATGACAAAGAGAACGCCGTGGAAGTGACCGGCGCGACGCTGGTTTCGCCGGCCATCGGGCAAGCGACAGCGCAGAGGGTGTATGACTATTACGCTCGCCGCAGCACCAACCGTGCGAGAGTTGTATGGGCAGGGGAGCGCCTGGGCGATCGCGTCGGGCTTCCGAGCACATGGGGCGACGGCAGCGATGGCAATCTCGCCAAGATGGAGATTACGCTGTCCAACACGGTCATTGCTGCAGTAGAAACGAGGTAGGCATGATAGAGACACTGATTACAGACCGCGCACAAGCCGACGTGGAACAGCGCACGGCAAAAGGGCATTACAATGCCTCCGACCTTAATCGGGTCGGACAGGCGATGCTTAATGTCGCCGCGCGCATTGTCGGTATGGGTGGCGTGTGTGCCGTCAATCCCAAAACAGACTGGGCGATGCAGGATATCCCGACCGAGGCGCAAATGCCGGCATACTTGTCCGATCTGGCGGCCATACGCGCGGCATATGCTTCGCTGCCGGATACGCCCGACGTGCCCGGCAGTATGGAGCATTTGACTTATGGCGCAGCGAATGACATTGAGCAGATGCTGCGGGATGTTGATTGGCTGCTGACCAATGCGGCGGCCGCATGGTTTTACAGCGGAGAACTATACAGCGGGGAGGACTGGATATGAAGGACAGGGTGCCGACCAGGGTGCTGCCAAACGGCGCTATACGGTTCGGAGAGTACGACGAAAACGGGAATTTGCTAGGCTACAAGTACATCAGGCGCGAGGACGATCCGACAGAACCGGGCACGCCAAACAACAAGGCCACGATGATGCCTGACGCGCTTGCGACAACGCTTGGGCTTAACCCGACTACGGCGACGGTGGCGGATGGGATTGGCGCGGCATTCAACGAAATTCCTATCGGAGATGTGCGCGCATCTATGCGGGATGATTTCGCAAGCAAGATTATGGCCGGAAAATATCTGCCGTGCGATGGCAGGGCGCTTACCGCTTCTAGTTATCCGTCACTTTCGAGTGTAGCAATTCCATCACAAGGGCGGCTCTGGGTACAAAATGTCGGTTATGGTGCTACTGCGGCAACAAAGATGCTTATTACTGATACAGGGCGGTGGTTCGTTCGCGTAAATGATACTGCATATCGTTACTCAGACGACCAAGGAACCACGTGGACAAACGGAACATGGACAAAATCCGAATATTTTCTTGTGAAAGTAAACAACAATCGGTTACTAACGAATAACTTTTATAGTGACGACAATGGAGCAACATGGAGTGCACATGACTATCTGCGCTTATTTTTTACCATGACACCAACAGCTTTATTCGCCAGTAATCAGTCTTCAGCTTCTTCTAGTATTAAAAAAAGTGTTGACAACGGGAAAACATGGATTGATATAGCGGTAGGCGTTTCTCAATATTGGTATTATGGCGTTACTGCAAAAACTGGTAGAGTCATCATTGCTCCATCTAATGCCGCGTTCTCAACAACGGCGCGGTACTCTGATGATAACGGGGTTACATGGAATATTTTAAACCCAACAATGTCTGCGACGTCTATGTTAAGTAGCAACTTCTTCTCTGCTTCATCAGGGACTCTGTTTGTTGGTACTAGTTCTGATACAGGAGTTTGGCGTAGCGACGATAATGGCTCTACATGGACTAAGGTCAATACGCTATCGGCGCAATCCCTGGCTTTGTATGGTTCTGACCTTTTCTTTCTCAGCAACACGGCGTCTGTCGGATGTATCCAAAATTATGGCACTGGCACAATTATCAACTCTGTCAGCGTGGATAACATAAGCGGACTTTTTGCGGACGACTCTGTTGGTGCATTTGCTTGTCGTGCAAGCACAAGCACTGGATTAGGGTCAATCGGTCTATGGAAATCTACCTACTCAATCGCTCTACCGACCATCTCAAATTTCTATGTAAAGGTGGCGAACTGATGCGATATTACATTGATTTTGCGTCTGATGGAGCCCCTTTGTGGCACATGGAATATCCGTATGCCAACGAAACCATGACAGAAGTATCGCGTGAAGAATATGTGCGCATTCTTGGTGAACATGGAATCGTGGTTCCACCTATCTCGCTAACCCCAGACCAACAACTCGACCTGCTCCTCACGCAGCTGCAGGAGGACAACAAACTGCTTAGAGCGCAGCTCACAGCAACTATCCAGAGCAATCAAACACTGGAGGACTGCCTGGTTGAGATGGCCAGCGTCGTCTATGCGTAGGCTGCTACAATATTTGAAAGGAATGTGTGAAATGATGGCTATGTTATTTGCTTGTCGCGTGGTGGAGGGGCGCACCGAATTCGCAGCAGTCCCGGCAAAGCTCAAACAGGCGGTTGCCGATGTAATCATCAATGACTTCGGCCTCCCGGAGCTTGTGCCGGCCGAGTTCGGCGGCACGGCAGCGTAGGGAGGAGGCACATGAAAATCGAGGACATTAAAAACGCCGTGCTCGCTATCGTTGCAGGCATCGGCACGGTAATCGCAAAATTCTGCGGGGGGTGGGACACCGCAATGCAAACGCTTGTATTTGTCATGGCGGTGGACTACATAACCGGGCTTATCGTTGCTGGCGTCTTTAAGCGCTCCAATAAGAGCAGCGGCGGAGCACTCGACAGCCGCGCAGGGTTTAAAGGATTATGCAAAAAGGGCGTGGTTCTGTTAATTGTAATGCTATCCACGTACCTTGACCGCATGGTTGGAACGGATACCGTCGTGCGTACGGCAACCATTCTGTTTTTCATTGGCAACGAAGGCCTTAGTGTGATCGAGAACATAGGACTTATGGGTGTACCATTTCCGCCTTCGATTAAGAACGCACTCGAAGCGCTGCAAAAGAAGAGCGAAAAATGATCTACTCAGACAAAATACCGTTTGAGCGCATTGCAAAGACACAGTGTATCATCGGGGCGCCGCGGACGCTGTCGGAGGCTGAGAAGCTAGCGCCTGGTGCTCACATCCTGATCAACACCGCCATTTTTGAATTTGGCTCCGGCGAAATTCTATCTCGTGTGGTTGCAGACGGCGCAACAAAGGGCAAATCCGCCACGTGGGGAATTGGATTCCCCACGAGTGGAAATCCCGTCTGGACGTGGGATAACGCCGCGGGAGCCGAGCATTATGTGGGCGCTTATACTTATGCCGTGCGCGATGGTCAGAACAAGGATGGGTTGAAGGATAACGCAAAGCGCGGACGTACGGCGCTCGGCTTGACGGCGGAGGGCGAGTTGGTCGTCTATCTAGTCACAGACGGCGACACACAGGCGTGCAGCACGGCGACGCTGTGTCAGCGTCTGCTTGACATGGGATGCGTCAACGCCATCAATCTGGACGGCGGCGGAAGCTCACAGGGAGTAACGCCCGCAGGTCGCTATGACAGCGGGCGCAAAGTACCCGCGTGGCTCGCGCTTTGGATGAAAGAGGAGGACAAGCCTATGAAGGTATGTATCGATGCAGGGCATGGCATTGAAACGGCAGGGAAGCGCTCGCCGGATGGCAGCTATCTGGAATACGAGTTTAATCGTGACGTGGCGGGTCGCATTAAGAAACATCTTGAGCGCTGCGGAGTATCCGTGGTACTTACGTGTCCGGATGAGCACGACGTGCCGCTGTCTGAACGCTGCAAAATCTGCAATGACGCCGGGTGCGACTACTTTATCAGCATTCACACCAATGCGTCGGGCGAAGGTTGGAGCGATGTAACAGGCTGGAGCGCTCATATCATTGCAAAGGGAGGAAAGGCGGAACAGCTGGCAGAGAAGATCCGTACTGCTGCGATCCCGTTGCTCGGCTGCCGCGACCGGGGTATGAGTGTGGATAACTACCAGGTACTGCGCGACACCAAATGTCCCGCTGTGCTCGTCGAGCACGGCTTCCACACAAGCCGGACAGAGGTGGAAAAACTGAAAACGCCGCAGTATCGCGCCAAATGCGCCGAGGCTGACGTGCGCGGCTTATGCGAACACATGGGCGTAACTTGGGCCGACGAGCCGAAGACGCCGAAGGATACAGTATCAGTGCGTCGCCGCGTGATTGACGGAGAAACCTGGGTAGCGGCGGCAGATATTCAATAAAAAAGAGGACGGTTCGCACCGTCCTCTTTTTACTATGAAGTTAATGATGAAGATTAAATACAAGCAGTGTAAATCGTGATATACTTGCGGGTATTGTCTAACTGCTTTCTTGTGCGCAAATGTCAGGATTAATGATGCGCAACATGAGTAGGCATTTGTGCGGCTGATTCGTAAGAAAGAACGAGATTATCTAGCAAAAGGCCATAAGTATATGTGCCATTATATAGCTCGCCGAGGCGGCGCACAAGGGTTCCACCAACACCGTATATAGAAGCGAAATTACTATACACAGAAGAAATGTACTGTGCGCAACAATTGATGTTAGTATTCTTACGCATAGCGCGGATAATGGTGCTACAGTCTTGTAGTGATAAACCAACAAGGTGTTTACTGTGTCGGTACACAGGACTACCAGAGCATATTAGAATTGTTGCTAACCCAACCTGACAATGCCCAATTGTAAAGTTCTTTACACGCACTCCAAACATAATGTTTAAAAAAAGTAAAATCGTTACTATCGAGTTTTCGGCAAATCTATGGATCGCTACCCGGTATGTTGTCTCGAGAGTATAAATTCCGAGCAGAATTTCATATGGAATGCCATGTTTATCAGCGTAATATTTAATCTTCGCTGTTGTTCTATTCATTTGCTAAGTTGATAATCTCATCGATAAATTGAAATCCTGGATCTTCTTGCGATGATATAGATATAGATAAAGCCATCAATTCATTTTGAAAGTCGGTTTGTGCGGTTAGTTCTTTTATAGGTCGGTTAGGACTATCTTGATATGCCAAGATATAATAGTTCCGTTCGGACTTTGTTTCAATGAAATTAACTAAAAAAATTGCTCCTCCGGAAATAGAACAAGCTTTGGATGTGTATTCAGATATAATTGGATGTGTTCCAGAAGAGTATAGATACCTATTATATTCGACCATATATTTTTTTGCGTATATATTATTTGTCAACTCGATATATTCCGGGAAAGGCGCCCAACTGATCTTTGTTTCGGTAGTGAGTGTGTTTAATGCTACAATCAGCTTCTGAATTTTCTCAGTATATGTCATAAATAATCCTCTCTTTGCACATAATGCTTCTGATGTATTCCAATTCGACGATATAACGACAAGAGCTTGACGGTGGGTTGTCAATATCAATCCCTTTTGTGTCCCTGATAAAAACCCTAATTCGTTCTTCTTGCTCGTGGTTGATATCTAATGATTCAAAGATTTCAGCATAATTGCTGAGCATGCCATCCAATGTTCCTGCCAAAATACTTAATCCGGAAAAGAAATCCAAGCGTTTTATCGGAACCTTTCCAGAACCAGCACATTTTAAAAGACTTTGTATTTGCTTTTTTAACGATTCTTGTTGGTCATAAAACTGTTTATACAGATCACGCAGCTGCAATCTTTTTTTGTATTGATCTAAGGCTTTTTTAATTTTTCGTATTTTAAAAAAAGATAAAGTACTTATGATAATACCCAGTATACCAATAATATTGCCTACGACGCTACTTACAGTATTAAACAAATCTATAACATTCACCCCAAGTCCGATAGTTGCTATTATAAGGAATACGCACCTTGATAACAAAACCATCCTTATATTTCTAGTATACCAACTTGTGGCATAAAATCAACCCCTGGGAGATAAAAATCATTTCTCCATTAGTATTATATAAGCAAGATAGGCAATTCATTCAGATTACACAGTAGCTAACAAAGATAGAGGGCTATAATCTTTTAGTAATATGAATTGATTCAATGGTGAAAACTCGAGCGAGATAATGTGCGAGTATCACACGGATTCAGCATAGCATTATACTGATGAAGAAAATTGCAGTACAGAAAATAAAGCATATAAAACCATCGGAGTCGCAATGTTTCGGATAATTAATCCAACCTTTTTTGTGAAAAATATGCTTATACCCTCCGCGATAACCCCTACGGTTAATACAACCGCAATAAGAACTTGCGTGAAAATTTGCGGAAACATCATGTTTACCCATGTCAATAACATGGATACGAATAAAGACAAGCCAAACGTATCCCATATGCTTAGATATTTCTCATCGGCAATATATTTGATTTCGTTGTCAACAATGGCTGTAATTCCGAGGCAACGCAACTCGCTGAATATAAAAAAGATGATATTCGTAATTGCGGTTGCAAGAGTCGCCAAAAGTCCGCAGAACAACGGAGCAGTTTCGTGCGGATTAGATGCATATGCGAGTAAAATCGATGCCCAGATTGCTGCAAATACATATAACAGCTTATACACCAGAGCCAGACGTTTTTCCCGAAGTTCGAATTCTTCTCTTAGTTCAAGCTTGTCATTCCTATTGCTTTCGTTATTACCTTTGCCCATAATTACCTCCATCAAATAATTACCTATAGTTTCAGTATACCAAAAGTCGTAGCAAAAGCAACCAAACTTGCGAGCACCAATGTTGGGGAGAGGGGTAAAAAGAACGGCATCATCGCCGGCGACGGCAGCGGATACATGCAGTACAAAGCCGCTTGCACCCGCGAAATGATGGTGGTATTTTTGCATCGGTTGGTGAAGCTGTTGGGAAGATAGAATGAAGGCCGACATGTAATGGGCGGCATGGTCAAATGATGTGAAGACAGTGCCCCCCTGCCGAATATCGGCTGGGGGCACTGCTACTTTACAAATCTAAAGGAAAGCTATATATTAAGTGACATCGGTATTGTCGGTATATTTTGCATTTATAATTTTGGTATTTTAGTTAAAAATAATCTAAGCTTTTCCAGAGAAATCGAGGAGTGTTGCGGGTGAAAATTAAGAAAATTATCAAACTCATGATTATTTTGCTGTGCGTTTGCCTCGTTGCGGGCACCGGCCTGTTCCTGTACAACGCTTATCACAGCTATGACATCAACAGCGGTTTCACCCCACTCTCATTAAACTATAACCCTGACGATTCTACTTCCGGCTACCGTTGGAACGGGGCCGAAATCACCGTTCGTGGTGGGTTCGTGAAAGGAATTCAACAGAGCAACTCCGGCGACCGCCTTGTCGTCAGGGCGTTGTCACCGCTGCCCGTAATTGAGATTAAGAATACAAATACGTCGGCAGCACATATTTCAATCGATCTTGAAAATATCAATCCTGAATTTTATGCTTCGAGCATAGACAAAAGTTTTGCCCCTTCAAGGATTACGGTAAATACGCTGGAATTTGCTCTGAATGTTGATGCTGGAGAGATCACACAGATCATTCCTTCCCAGCCGAGCGATACGGAAGACGATAATTATGTTATACTTGGGGACAGCCGCGACGGTTATGAGACCTTCGATAAAATAATCGCGCAGGTAAACGCACTGAACCCCGCGTTTGTGATTGACAACGGCGACCTAGTTTACAGCGGGAAACCCAACCAGTATCGCATATTTGATCAGATGGTATCCGGCATTTCAACAACCCTGTGTACCACGTTGGGCAACCATGATATACGCGGGAACGGACGCAGCACCTATCTAAAACTGTATGGACCGGAATATTACTCGTTTGATTTTGGCGAAAATCATTTCATTTTTCTTGACAGTTCGCGCGGCTATGCCGAAAAA
>MEFT01000032.1:0-4015 GCA_001725215.1 Clostridium sp. SCN 57-10 | reverse complement strand
GCGATCCCCGACGAAGAGTACGCTTGGCTGGAAAGAGACCTGCAAAAAGTGCAGGGCGCGCGAATTTATGTGATATCCCATGTACCTCCCACAGACCCCAGAAGCGGTGTGAAGCCGAATGAAATTGAGGCTTATACCGACAAGGTCAAACAGGAAGGCGGATTTGTCGATCAAAAGCTGGAGGCTTATAGCGAAGACGGGACGATTGACCACGGATTTCGGAACAAGCAGGAGGCACAAAAGTTTGAGTATCTCATGTCTCAATACAAAGTGACCACCGTCTATGTTTCGCATATTCACAGCTATTTTGATTACACCAAAGACGGGGTCCGATATGTCATCAGCGGAGGGAGCGGAGCGGAACTGCTCACTCAGAACAGCTATTACCATTACCTGATCGCAAAAGCCGGAACAACCGACACCTTAACAATGGTTCAGCTGCCGTCGCCAGCCAATTTGCTTTTACAGCGATACGGGGCTACACTCTCTCTTTTCGCTCAGGCCATGTATAAGGAAAACCAGGCAGCGGTGGTCTTATGGATCACGGGGCTTGTATTGCTCGTTCTGCTTTTGATTCTATTGCTGTTGCTGAAATTTAAGGATCGGCTTGCCGTTTTCCGGATACTCATGAAAGATACAGGCAGATTTATATCAAAAAGATATAAAGAGATATATAAAGGCAAGCAAGTTTAATGAAATGGCTATCCCCATAGAAATGAAAATGGCTGTGCCGTTAAGAGACTACGGGCGACGTTTGCCGTGAATATGAAAGTGGTAGATGCCATGTTATAGACAAAATCGTTGTTGTAATCGTTGTTGTACTTTTACAACAACGATGCTTTTTTGCGCTCAAATCTGATATTATGGCGGCATTAAAATGAGCGTAGAAAAGCCAGCAGCTCATTGAAAATATAAGAAAAAACCCAGTGAGCATTGAACTCACTGGGTTTTAGCTTATGGTGGAGGCGAGGGGAGTCGAACCCCTGTCCGAAAACCCTTCCACAAGTCTTTCTCCGGGCGCAGACGGTTGTCAGAATTCCCGCCCCGCGCAGTCAACCGTCAAACTGCGTGGTTTGGTAGCTTCATGATGCATGGCACGCTCAAAGCTTTGCGTACTCACGGACGCCGCTAATCGACGCCTTTATCCGGGCCGCGGCGCTCCCGGTAAAGACGGCAGCCTAATTAGGCCGCGACAGCAACAGTGTTGTTGTTGTTTAGTTTTTAAGTTACACATTTTTAGGAGGGTGTGCGCCTCCGCCCGCTTGACCTGATTCCGCGTCCCCGTCGAAACCGGTACGCCCCCATGTTGCCCGTATTCCGGGCGTGAAACCATTTTATGCAGTTCGGCCGGCAAATACACGTTGCTTGCCGGCCGCGCACAACAAAAGAATTACAGCGTTTCCGGCGCGGGATATTCCACGCCGAACGTGTCGACCGTCACGGTCTTCATGCGCTGGTCGACCGCAGGACGGTCTCCAGCACCGCATTTGATAGCCGCAATCGCATCGACGACATCCATGCCCTCAATGACCTTACCAAAGGCGGCATACTGCCCGTCGAGGTGGGGAGCCTTTTCATGCATGATGAAAAACTGGCTGCCCGCCGAGTTGGGGCTCATCGCGCGCGCCATCGAAAGCACGCCGCGGTCGTGCCGCAGGGAGTTCGGAACGCCGTTGCCCGAAAACTCGCCGCGGATGGAATAGCCGGGGCCGCCCATGCCGGTGCCCTGCGGGCAGCCGCCCTGGATCATAAACCCGCGGATCACGCGGTGGAAGATAAGCCCGTTATAGTAGCCGCGATTGACCAGATCGATGAAGTTGCGCACCGTGTTGGGCGCGATTTCGGGATAAAGCTCGGCCTTGATGATGCCGCCGTTCTCCATCTCAAACGTTACAATGGGATTCATATCAGACACACTCCTTTGGTTGTCAGCCGCGCAAGCAATGCCGCGGCAGAAAGATCATACGCAAAATGCCGCCCTGGGTATGCCGCCGCGCGGCCCGTTATCTCCGCTCCTTCAGCTCGCGGTCTATGTCGCGCTTTGAGCTGCGCTCGGCGTCCGACTCGCGCTTGTCGTACAGCTTTTTCCCCTTGGCAAGCCCCACCTCGACCTTGACCTTCGCGTTTTTGAAATAGAGCGAGAGGGGGATGAGGGCATAGCCGTCGCGCTGGACGGCGGCGTGTAGCCGCATAATCTCCCGTTTGTGCATGAGCAGCTTGCGCACGCGCAGCGGGTCGCGGTTAAAAATGTTGCCCTTTTCATAAGGAGAAATGTGCATTCCGTTGACGAACAGCTCGCCGTTTTTGATGGAACAGTACGCGTCCTTCAAATTGGTGGCGCCGGTGCGCAGCGACTTAACCTCCGTGCCCGTCAGTGAAATGCCGGCCTCGTAGGCCTCTTCGATAAAGTAGTCATGCCGTGCTTTTCGGTTGACGGCGATGCTTTTCGTTCCCTGCTTTTCCACACGGCACCTCCTTATATAGATAAAAGCACAATAAAAGAATACGGCATTTGCCTTCCGATGTCAAGTTACATCTCTGCGACAGGAAATGCGGAACAGAAAAGAGAAAATTTACAATTGTAAGAATTTTGGAGGCTTGACAATGGAGAGTGACGGGCTACAATGAAAGCAAGACGGATACGGCAAAATAAGGAAGGAGAGTTTCTCATGAAACGATTCATCGCGTTGCTGCTTATACTGTGCAGCCTGCTCGCCGGATGTGCGGCGGGTGGTTCCGGCGCACAATCCACAGAGCCTCCTGCCACCGAGCTTCCGAAGGCCTACGGAGATTATCGCTATTTTGAGTTTCAGCCTGAAATGGGCAATTTGCGCGCCTTTGATCTGACCGACGCCTCCGAACTTGCATATACTCTTACCTTTAATACACAAACCATATGGCCGGATAAGATGCCGGAGGGATTTGATTCCGCCGCATTTATTGAATGGGGTAAGAACCCGGGGCTGGGCGTATCCGCGCTGCACGAGCGCGGCTTTACGGGCAAAGGAATCAAGGTGGCATACATCGACCAGCCGCTTGGGAAAACGCTGCATGAGGAGCTGACCGACGTCGACCTGCTGCGTGACAGCACGGTGTACGAGCAATATGAACCGGAATTTGCAGCGGAAGGGGAACCACAGATGCACGGCGTGGCGGTGCTTAGCCTGCTTGCGGGGCGCAGCATCGGCGTCGCGCCAGATGCGACGGTTTACTTCGTCGAAAACCCGGCATGGCTGACCGATCAGCGCACACACGCCGATTCCATTCGTCGTGTGCTCGCTTATAATGAGACGCAGCCGGAAAACGAAAAGGTTCGTCTGGTCGGATTTTCGGACAACATCGACTCTTCGGAGCAGTATGCAGAAGAGTTTGAGGCAGCCGTCAAAGAGGCGGAAGCGGCCGGCGTCTATGTGCTTTTCTGCGGCGAGTTTTTTCCGGCCGTCGCCGAGCCGATGTCTGATCGCGACGATTTGGGCAACTACCGTGTTGCAGACTGGTCTGGGCATACGCTTCAACCTCTACATTATGTGGATGATCCGTGGTACTCCGGCCCGGTGAGGCTCGGCATCCCCACCGACCGGACAACGGCCGATTTCACCGGAGGCTATAGTAAATGGGGTCTTGGCGGGTTGAGCTGGGCCGCGCCGTATGCCGTGGGCGTACTCGCCATGGGTATGCAGGCCGACCCGACGCGCAGCGTGGAGGAGCTGCTCGATCTGCTCTACGAAACGGCGTATCGGCTTAACGATGCAGGGCAGCAAGGCTACGGACTGATCGACCCGACTGCGTTTGTCGATGCGGTGCTTGCGGCAAAGCAATAAGCTATCATGTGCGGAGGGAGAAAGTACCCTCCGCACTTTTTTAAAAAGATGTGAAAAAGCTGTTGACAAAGGGCGAAATGTTTGGTATTCTGTTAAAGCTGTCTCGAGTGAGCGGCGGAACACGAAAAGCGAGCACGAAAATCGAGTGAAAAAAGTGCTTGACAACGGCGCGCTAACGTGGTAAGATAATCTAG
>MEFT01000031.1 GCA_001725215.1 Clostridium sp. SCN 57-10 | reverse complement strand
CGCCGCCGATCTTTTCCATCACGACCTGCACGTTGATCTGCCCGTAAGAGCGGGCGGAAGCCGACGCGCCCTCGCCTTCACCGAACACAACGAAAGACGCCTTGATACCCGTTATGTTAATCAGCTCGTCCGCCGCTTGCGCCGCAACGGCGCGTTCGACGTTTTCATCGATAATCGAAAGCGAAACGTGTTCCGATATCTCCTCTGCTCCCGAAATGATCTGATATTTCTTCACATAGCTTTCGAGGTCGCCGCTAAACATCTTACGCACCTCGACGGTGTCCGCTCCAAGCTGCTTCAAATAGGCGGCCGCCTCAAAGGTGCGCACGCCGGTTTTGACCGTAAAGCTCTTGGTGTCAAGGAAAATACCGGCCAAAAGCGCCTCTGCTTCCACCTTGAGCACGTCCTGCGGCACAACGATATACTGCAAAAGCTCCGCGACAAGCTCGCTCGCCGAGCTGGCATACGGCTCGTGCATGTTAATGGCGCAGTTTTCGATATAGCTCGCCGCCCTGCGGTGATGGTCGATGACGGCGACGCGCTGCACGGTCTGCAGAAGCTGTGGAGACTCCACAATGTCGGGACGCGAGGTATCGATCACAATGAGCAGCGACGATACGTCAGCCATCATAATGGCGTCGCTCTCTCCGATGAAGCAGTTTTGATATTCGGGCAGACCCTTGAGCTTTTGAATCAGGTCGCGCGCGCTCGTCATATGCTCGTCAACCAGAATATAGGGCTGCTTGCCGCACTTGCGCACTGCGGCGCACACGCCGCTCGCCGCACCGATGCAGTCAAGATCGGAAAACTTATGCCCCATGACGAAGACATGAGAGGAATCGCGGATCAGCTGCCGCAAGGCATTGGCCATCACGCGCGATTTCACCTTGGTGCGCTTCTCCATTTCACGCGAACGCCCGCCGTAAAACTCAAACGCGCTTTTTGATTTGATCACGACCTGGTCGCCGCCGCGCGACAGCGCCATATCAAGCGCGAGCGCGGCATATTTGTAAAGCTCGTGCAGGCTTGCCTCGCCTTTGCCGATTCCGATCGACAGCGTAGCCGAAATGCCACCCGAGTTTTTGATGCCGTGCATGCGCTCGACAATGGTGAATTTATCCTCCACATAAGAAAGCAGGTCGCTGTTTTCGAACACAAACAGATAGCGGTCGCGGTCAAGGCGGCGCATAATTCCACCTGCGGGCTCGGTCCACTCGGTCAGTTGGCGGTCGATCGCCGCCGTCAACACCGATTTTTCCGCCTCGGCCATGTCTTTATAAAGCTCTTCATAGCTGTCTACCATGACGAGGGCGACCACAGGACGCGAGCACTCGTAGGTGACGCGCAGATTTGCGTAGTCCGTCACATCGACCCAAAATAGCGTGGCAAGCAGGGCGCGGCCGCCCTTTGCGCCCGAACGCACGATGTTGCCGTAGACATTATACTTGCGACCCTGCACATCAACGTCAAACGGGCACAGCGTCTTGCCCTCCATGATCCATCGCGTGTCAAAACCGGGCACCGCGTCGGCGATGTGCCGCTCGAACAGCCCCTCATGGATGCCGCTGATTTTATTGAAACCATCGTTGCACCAGACGATTTCACCCGTATCAATGCGCAGGATCATCATCGGCAGCGGAAAGTTTACGATGCTGTGCTTTGAGGCGTCGTCCACCTGAAACGCAAGATTTTCAACGTAACGACGAATTTCAGCCGAGCGCCGTTTGGCCGAGCGGCGGTAGTACATATAGATGAGCGCGATCACGCATAGCTCGATGCCGGCGGCAATCAGCGAGTAAAATGCCGTGACCGCCGCGAAGACGCAAAGCACGGCAAAGCAAAGCTGAAGCCCGGGCTCCATCGTCTTGAGCAGCTTTTTCTCCATGGCGGCATCTCCCAACAAAAAACGATATTTGTGATAGTTTATTATATCAAATGCACGATTATATAGCAAGCAAATCAGGGGAAGTTTTACGATTGCGATACTTTTTTAGCATTTGCTTATATGATATACTGAGGTCACTTGATGGAAGGAGGACACAAACCCATGTCAAAAACCAAGACATTGACCCTATGCGCATTGCTCGTTGCGCTCGACATTGTCTGCGCACGTTTGTTTTACTTTTTTACGCCGGGCAACATCGACCGTCTCAGCCTGCAGTTTCTGCCGAATGCCGTAGCCGGTATGGTGCTTTCGCCTCTGGTGGCGGCGCTTGTCACAGTCTGTGCGGATGTGCTCGGAATGCTGCTTAACTCAGGCGGACTTACGTTCACCCCGCTTTTCACACTTTCGGCAGGCGTACGCGGCGCTCTGTACAGCCTCGTGCTGCGCGGGCGCGAGGTTACCCTCAAGCGCGCATTTCTCGCCGCTCTTTGCGTGACCGTCATCGTCGATTTAGGGCTTAATCCCATTTGGATTTCACTGCTCTACGGCACGCCGTATAAGGCCGTGCTGCTCGCCAAGCTGCCCGTGCGCGCGCTGTGGATCATTGCGCAGACTGCCGTAATTTACTTCGCAGGGCGCCCCATTAAAAAGCAGCTCGAAAAAACGACGGGTGCGCAGTAACCCAGTTTAATACGAAAGGCCGCGCCTTTGGGCGCGGCCTTTTCGTTTGCTAAGAAAGAGATGTTTCGTCCGGATAAGAAGGAGCATGTAAACATCCTCCTTCGGCTATCTTATATTTCGATCAGCGTGATGACCACCATGGGATCTCGCTTCATCTGCTTGTAAAGATAGTCGGACAGTTTATTCTCCAGTTCGGTGCGCATCACGCCGCGCTCGGTCGCACCGCGTGCCGCGCAGTTTGCCACGGCCTGCGTCGCCACTGTTTTCATACCCGTCATCAAATCTTCTGATTCTTTGACGAAAATAAACCCGCGGCTTTCGATGACCGGCCCGGAAAGCAGCTTGCCCGTTTTGCGCTCGGTCACGACAGTGACCGAAATCAGGCCATCCTGCGAGAGATGCTTGCGCTCGCGCAGCACCGCGGTGCCCACGTCGCCGACGCCGCTGCCGTCTATGAGCACGCGCCCGGAGGGCACCGAGCCCGAAAGCTGCGCGCCCTTTGCGCCGATCTCAAGGATGCGGCCGACCTCGGAGATGAAAATGTTCTTCTCCTCCACGCCGCACATGCGCGCAAGCCCCGCATGCACACGCAGGTGCCTGTATTCGCCGTGCATCGGCATGAAGTATTTGGGCTTGGTCAGCGCAAGGATCATCTTCAGCTCTTCCTGACAGGCATGACCAGAAACGTGGATGTCTGCAATGCGCTCATACACGACATCTGCGCCGCGCTTAAACAGCTCGTTGATCATCTGATAAACGGTTTTTTCGTTGCCGGGAATGGGCTGCGCAGCGATCAGAATTTTGTCGCCATAGCCAACCTCCACCTGTCGGTGGCCGGAAAACGCCATGCGGTAAAGCGCGCTCATCGGCTCGCCCTGGCTTCCCGTAGTGATGATCACCGTTCTGTTTTTCTGATACTTGCGCAGGTCGGCCAGATCGATCAGGGTGTCAGGCGGCAGCTTGATATAGCCGAGTTCGACGCCGACCTTCATGATGTTTTCCATGCTGCGGCCCGAAACGGCGACCTTGCGGTCATACTTCGCCGCAACATCGATAATCTGCTGAATGCGGTGTACGTTGGATGCAAACGTTGCGATGATGATACGTTTATCATCGCTGCCCTTGAACTGCTGGTCAAACGACACGCCAACGCTTCGCTCGCTTGAGGCAAAGCCGGGGCGTTCTGCATTGGTTGAATCCTGGCAAAGCAGGAGCACGCCCTCGCGCCCAAGTCTGCCGAACGTCTCAAGGTCAGCCATTTCGCCCGCAACGGGCGTGGTGTCAATCTTAAAATCTCCCGTGAAAATCACGGTGCCGAGCGGCGTTTTAATAGCGACCGACACTGCGTCGGCAACACTGTGATTGACGCGGATGAGCAGAATCTCAAACACGCCAAGCTTAAACTTATCCCCCGCCTTTTTGCGGTTGATACGTACTTTTTTAAGGTTTTTATGCTCTGCGATGCGCAGCGAAATGATACCCTCGGTCAGCGCGGTGCAGTAAATGGGCACATTCAGCTCGCGCAGCACATAGGGCAGCGCTCCGATGTGATCTTCGTGCGCGTGGGTGAGCACAATGCCGCGTACCTTTTCGCGATTTTGTACCAGATAGGTGATATCGGGAATGACGAGGTCTACGCCGAGCAGCTCGTCATCCGGGAAGGTCATGCCGGCATCGATGACGATGATGTCCTCACCGTATTCCACGGCCGTCATGTTCTTGCCGATTTCGTTGAGACCGCCGAGCGGGATGATGCGCAGTTTTTTATCGTTGGGGTGCGACGCCGCGGGCTTTTGGCGCGCGATCTCGCCACCGCGCGCGAAGGTCGTCACCGGTTGTCCGGCTGCTGCGGGCAGCGGCGGACGCATGCCGCGGCGGCGCGGCGGCGCGCCGGGCGCCCGACTCGGCTTCTTGTCCTCCGAGGGAGCAGACGCAGCCGGCGTCTTTTGCGCCGCCGGCTTTTCCTCTGTGCTTTTTACCTTCTTCGGTTGGCTCTTGCCGCGAAACTGTTTCCCTGCGTTTTTCTTCTGTCCACCGGACTTCTTCTGTTCCGCACCCTGACCAGTCTCTACCGGGGGTTTTTTTACGTTTTCGTTTTCTACCATACGTTCTCCATTCTCCGTGATCATTGCGGCAGTACGTGATACGAGGTCGCTTGGCGCAACACAAAAAAAGCTGACTCCTTCTCGAGGAACCAACGGCCAACCCTCGCTTTGTGATTTTGGGACTGCCATGTAATATCAAAACCGCCGCGCAGCAATGCTCGCGCGTACGGCAAAATCCTTCAGATAATTTATCTTATCATAAGTATGCCAAAAAAGCAATTTTTTATTTGAGCATACCATCGCATTGCCAAAAAACAAGTCGAAAAAGAAACGGCGGCCCATCTCTTTCATGCGCCGCCGTTTCTTTTGTATATCTTCTTACGCGCGTACCGATGCCGTACTACGCACACCGCTCTACGAAAAAATAAGTAAAAAAATGGTGCGGAGCAGAAGCTATGTCCGCCACTTCATGGCGGCACATATACATCCGCAAAGCCCGCCCGGACTTACTTCACGCATGTAGTCACTGAAATTTATATGCCATTTCGCCGCTCACATCGCGAAATCCATAGTTTTGATACAACGCTCTTCCCGATTCGGTAGCGTGCAGTATCACTTTTTTATATCCCAGCGATTTTGCCTGTTCCATCGTGCGGCTTAAAAGCGCCGTACCCACTCCTCTGCGGCGATATGGCGGGGCAGTATACATATCGGTCAGCAGCGCCGTTTTGCCGTCGAAATCAGAAAGAAGCGGAATGCAGCGGCCGAAACACATGAGGGTGAACGCTACGATGCTCTCTTGTTCCTCCGCCAGATATGCAATAGCCGTTCCCTGCGACAAACCCATACAAAGAAAATCTTTTAGTGCGCGCGCATATGCAGCCCAGTCATACTGCCCCGCATTCGTGTTTATCTCATGAAGCAGCTTGATTCGCAGCTCTACGATGCCGTCAACGTCATTCACACCCGCTGTTCTTATCATCTTATTCTCCTTCAACGCATTAATATAATGTCAACCGATGTAAGAAAGCCCGCCTCCGACGAGAGGCGGGCTTTCGCTTAATAGGCGATGCCGTAAACTACCATGTGCTTGGCGGGCTTTCCGCAAACGGCGCATACGTCGCTCAGCTGTTCCTGCGCAAGCGGGATGCAACGAGACGGCATGCCCGTTTGTTCCTTGACCGCAAGCTCACAGGCTTCGTCGCCGCACCACATCGCTTTGACAAAGCGCGCGCGCCCGACAAGCGCCTGCTTCATTTCCTCGATGCTGCGCGCTTCTACGATATTGCCCTCAAGATTGGCGCGTGCCTTCTCGCGGATGGCGTCGGCAAACGCGGTAAGCTGCGTGTTGATCACATCGGTAAGTCCGTCGAGCGAGGCCGTGATTTTCTCGCCGCTGTCACGCCGCACAAGCACGCATACGCCGTTTTCAATGTCGCGCGGGCCGATTTCAAGGCGCAGCGGTACGCCGCGCATCTCATGCTCTGCAAACTTCCAGCCCGGCGAGTTTTCGCTCTCGTCGACCTTGACGCGCAGCCCCGCGGCGCGCAGTCCCTCTGCCACCTCGCGTGCCTTTTCAGTAACGCCCGGCTTGTGCGCGGCAATGGGGATGATGACGACCTGCACAGGCGCGACGGCGGGCGGCAGCACAAGGCCGCTGTTGTCGCCGTGCGTCATAATGATGCCGCCGATGAGGCGGGTCGAAAGGCCCCAAGAGGTCTGGTGCACATAGGCCTGATTGTTGTTGCGGTCGGCAAAGCTCATGTCAAACGCCTTGGCAAAGCCCTGTCCGAAATAGTGGCTCGTGGCGCTCTGCAGCGCTTTGCCGTCGTGCATCATGGCCTCGACGGTATATGTTTCAAGCGCGCCCGCGAACTTCTCTTTATCGGTCTTGCGTCCCTTAATAACGGGGATGCAGAGATACTCCTCCAGCAGCTTCGCATAAAAGCCGAGAATCATGAGGGTCTCGCCGCGCGCCTCCTCCTCGGTTTCGTGCACGGTATGCCCCTCCTGCCAGAGGAACTCACGCGAACGGAGGAACGGGCGCGTGGTCTTCTCCCAGCGTACAACGCTGCACCATTGGTTATACAGTTTGGGCAGGTCGCGGTAGGACTGGATGATGTGCGCGTAATGCTCGCAGAACAGCGTTTCCGACGTCGGTCGCACGCAAAGGCGTTCTTCCAGCTTTTCGCTGCCGCCGTGCGTCACCCACGCGACCTCAGGCGCGAAGCCCTCTACATGATCCTTTTCTTTCTGGAGCAGCGATTCGGGGATAAACATCGGCATGGACACGTTTTCGTGACCGGTGTCCTTGATCATTTTATCGAAAATCTTCTGAATGTTTTCCCAGATGGCATACCCGTAAGGTCGGATGACAACGCAGCCGCGCACGCTCGAATAATCGACCAGCTCGGCCTTCTTCACGATGTCGGTGTACCACTGCGCGAAATCCTCATCCATGGAGGTAATCGCCGTGACCTGCTTTTTGTTGTCTGCCATGTTGATCCATTCCTTTTCATATAAGTAGACCGCCGCTTACGCGGCGGTCTCAAAAGCTGTAAACGCGCTTAGATCAGGGTAAGAACAAAGGTAAGCACGATGAAGATGATCGCCGTCGCGCTCGTGACCTTCGCAAGCTTCGCGTCGATCGAGCGGGCCTTATTCTTGCCGAAGAAGGTGTCTGCGATGCCATCAATCGCGCCCGAAAGACCGGCCTGCTTGCCGCTCTGGAAAAGCACGGACAACGTGAGCACAAGACAAACGATAAGCTGAATGACCGTAAGAATGGTTTCTACCATAATAATTACCCCCTGTTGTCCCGCATCAGCGGTCAGCCGCGCAGTTCAGGCCCGCGGCACGCCGGATTGTTGGTGAAACGGCCCCAAAAATGGAACCTATACAGCAAAATAGATTTTACCACACAAGCCGCATTTTTGCAAGCATTTTTTTGTGCTTTATCGCGCTTTGCGCGCAATCGCGCGTTCCGCCGCCGCAACAATGGCGCTGTCGGTCAGGTTAAAGCGCTCACGCAGCCAGCTTTCCGTGCCGACCTCGCCGAAGCTGTCGTAAATACCCACCATCTCAACCGGCGCGGGGCTGTGCTTGGCTAGCGACGAGGCAACGGCCGAACCGAGGCCGCCAATGACGTTATGATTCTCCGCCGTGACAAAGCAGCCGCACTTGGCCGTGTATTCGGCCAGGCGTTCGTCGTCCATCGGCTTCCAGGTAAACGCGTTGAGTACGGCGGCCGAGATACCCTTTTCGGCCAGTTGCTCGGCGGCGCGCAGCGCCTCCGCCACCATGATGCCCGACGCGACGATACAGACGTCCGCGCCGTCGCGCAGCACGGGGATCTTGCCAAGCTCAAAGCGCGAGCCCGGCTCGTAAACCGAAAGCGGCAACTTGCGCATCATGCGGATATAGTAAACACCGTAGGCATTTTGCAGCTCGCGAATGAGCCACTCAAGCTGCACGGTGTCACACGGCTCGACCAGCGTGATCTGCGGAATCGACATGAGCACGCCCATATCTTCAAACGGCATATGCGTGCCGCCGTTATACGCCGCCGTTATACCGGGGTCAGAGCCTACGATGCGCACATTAAGCTTTGCATAGGCGCACGAAATGAAAATCTGGTCGAGGCAGCGACGCGTGGCGAAGGGGCCGAACGAATGGGCGAACGGCACCATGCCGGCCGCCGACATGCCCGCTGCCGTACCGATCATATTGGCCTCTTGAATACCGCAGTCGATCGCGCGCTCGGGGAACTCTTGAAAGAAGGGCTTTGTGCCCGAGGATCCGACGAGGTCGGCGTCCAGAATGGCGATGCGCTTATCTTCGCGGGCAAGCTCCTGCAGCGTCGCGCAGTAAACGGCGCGCATTTCACGCTTTTCTTTTTCAAAAACCGATTTTACCTGATAATTCATGGTCGTGCCTCCTACGCCTTTCTTGCCGCTTCGAGCGCGGCCTCCGCCTGAACGAGCGACGGGGCGATTTCCTCCGCCGTAAAGGCGATATGATGGTTGGGGACCTTGCCCTCTGCAAGCGCGCAGCCGCGTCCCTTTTCGGTGTCGAGCACGATCATCGTGGGCTTGCCGTGTGTCGCCTTGCCGGCGCGCACCGCTGCCTGAACCTCGTCAATGTCGTGTCCGTCGACCTTCAGGGTGTTCCAGCCGAAGGCGGTGAACTTGTCCACCATGTCGCCGAGATGCATCACGTCGTCACACTTGCCGTCAAGCTGCTGCTTGTTCAGGTCGACAAACGCGATGAGGTTGTCAAGCTTAAACTGCGAGGCAAACATTGCGCCCTCCCACACCTGACCCTCGTTGCACTCGCCGTCGCCAAGCACAAGATAGGTGTACGCGTCGCGTCCCATCATGCGGTTGCCGATCGCCAGTCCGCATGCGAGCGAGATGCCCTGTCCGAGCGAGCCGGTCGTCATGTCAACGCCGACCGTCTTAAGGCGGTCACAGTGGCTCGGCAGATTGGTGCCGCCGCGGTTGAGCGTCAGCAGCTCTTCAAGCGGGAAATAGCCAAGCAGCGCAAGCGTCGCGTAAAGGGCGGGGCCGGCGTGCCCCTTGGACATGACCAGCTTGTCGCGGTCTTCCCACTCGGGGTTTTGGGGGTCAATGCGCATTTCTTCGCCGTAAAGCACGGCAAGCGTTTCAACAACGCTCATGGAACCGCCTACATGGCCAAAGCCGAGGTGGGCGAGCTCTTTGAGTGTCTCTACGCGTATCTCCTCCGCAAAAACGCGGAGCTTTTTATTTTTTTCCATAACTGCACCTGCCATTTAACATCATTCTATGGTATTCTTATCATAACAAATTTCGCGCGCGCTTTCAATGTCAGATTGTAAGAAAGAGAAAATACATGAAAAGCCGCGCAAAGGTGATTTTTTCCGACCTTTACAAATTATTTTAAATCGCGTCATGCGTCTTTCACAATTCCCGCGCATAATAAGCTCATACAAACCAAGGAGGCATTTATCATGAGCCAGAATGATTGGAATAATGGCAGCTTTGAAAACTTTTCGCAAGGCTACTATCCCCCCGCGCCAAAGGCGCGCAAGTCTCATGCCCATGTCTGGCGCGCCCTCGCAAAGACCGTCGTCGCTCTCGTGCTGATCGCTGCGGTGGGCGCCGGCTCCATCGTCGGCTACGACTTCTACCTGCAGCGCACCGGGCGCGAACCGAACAATCAAAACAGCAGTCTCGGCGTAACACCCGGCACCTCAGGCACCGTCTATCTGCCCACCTATGATGAAACCGCCATGACGCTACCCCAGATTTTTCAGAAAGCTGTTCCGTCGGTTGTTGCGATCAATGTGGCCGTGACGACGCCGTACGGGCAGAGCGGGGAAGGTTCGGGCACCGGCATCGTAATGACCAAGGACGGCTACATCATCACAAACCACCACGTTGTGGATGAATCGACCGAAATTAAAGTCCGCCTTAACGACGGACGATCGTTTACCGCAAAGCTGATCGGTGCGGACGAGAACACCGACATCGCTGTCATCAAAATTGACGCAGACGACCTGACGCCTGCCGACTTCGG
>MEFT01000030.1 GCA_001725215.1 Clostridium sp. SCN 57-10 | reverse complement strand
TTTATTCTCGCCGAAGCCGACCGTATGCTTGATATGGGCTTTATTCACGATGTAAAAAAAATCATCCGTCATTTACCCGCTCAAAAGCAGACCCTTCTGTTTTCGGCCACCATGCCGAAGGAAATTACGGCACTGGCAAACTCTTTGCTGCACGACCCCGTGCGCATTGAAGTCACCCCCGGGGTGCCGACGGTCGAGCGCATCCGCCAGTCGCTTTATTATGTAGATAAAGACAACAAGTGCGCGCTGCTGCTCGCACTGCTGCGGCAAAATGAGGTAGAGTCCATGCTTGTCTTTACGCGCACCAAGCACGGTGCGGACAGGCTGTGTAAACAGCTGACGCGCGACGGCGTTTCGGCCGCCGCGATTCACGGCGACAAGTCGCAGACCGCCCGCCAGCGCGCACTGAGCGGCTTTAAGGCGCGCGAGGTAAAAGTGCTTGTGGCAACGGACATCGCGGCGCGCGGTATTGATATCGACGAGCTTTCCCACGTCGTCAACTATGAGCTGCCGGAAGTGCCCGAAACCTATGTGCACCGCATCGGGCGCACCGGCCGCGCGGGACTTGGGGGCGAGGCGATTTCTTTCTGTATGTTCGACGAAAAGCCCCTGCTCAGCGACATTGAAAAGATGATCGGGAAGCGCCTGACGGTGGTGGAAAACCATCCCTATCCGCTGAAGAATAACTTTCCCACGGTCAAGCAGCCGCAGCAAAGGCCGCCCAGGCTCGCGCGGCTGGATGCGCAGCAGTCTGCCACGTCCCGACCGAGAGAGCGCAAAAAAGGACCTCCCGTGCGGGTTGAGACTGTCACGCACCGCGCGGTCAACGCGCCGCGCGCAAGAAGCGAGGGAAACCCGAAGTAACATCAAACGGCACGCCGCAGCTTTCGCTGTTGCGTGCCGTTTTCTTATGCGGAAACAATGGGCTGATAGTCAACGCTTTGCAAAAACAACGACTTCTGTGTTGCAACAAACGCGGCGCGCGCCTCGGGGGGCGTGAGATCTTCATAGCACAGAATACCGTCTGCGAGGCAGAGAAGCGAACGGGCTGAAAGCTCGGGTGACTCCGTGCGGATGATGCCCGCTGCGGCAAAGCTGCCGAGCGCCTCGGAAAGCCGGGTAACCAGCGTATCGGTAAGGTCGCAGAAATGCTGCATCACTTGTTTTTGACGCGGCAGAAGGTAGATCATAGCAAAATAGAGCCGCGGGCTGATGGTGCGGCGGCGGTTGCGGTGCACCTCAAGGATATAGTCGATAAGGGTATGAAAGCTCGCGTCGGAAAAATCGCCCCGTTTGGGCCACGCCCGATCATAAGAGTGGAGGCATAGCTCCGCGACGTATTCGGCCGTCTGTACCGTGAGGTCATCCTTGTTCAGAAAGTAGTGGAAAATGAGGCTTTGCGGAATCGAGAGCTGCTGCGCGACTGCGCCGAGTGACGCTCCCTCAAAGCCACGCGTTTCAATGATGTCTGCATAGGCCTTGATGATTTCAAGCCGCTTCGGGTTGTCTTTCATGCTTACCTCCTATTCATGAGTGCCGGTAATATCCAGCACGATTGGTTCGTGTTTGAGCGCGGGGAGCACGGTGCCGAAAAAAGCCTGAGCGTCCATGGCGAGCGTAGCAGTGTTCACGCCGGGATGCATCGCGACACGCGGCCACGTCCTAATGTCGCGGTCGACGACCAGCTGAACCTTGTGATCGGAGTCAAACAGCAAGCTGAGGGGGTTAACGCAACCGGGCGTCACACCGAGCAGCGAAAACAAAAGCGACTCGTCGCCAAAGCTCAGGCGCGCAACGCCGAGCTTTTTGGATACCTCTGCCGTGCGAAACGGCTTGTCCCCGACGATCATCAAAAGGTAAAACTCGGTTTTTTGACGGTTGCAAAGGAATAGATTTCGAAAGATAGGCGTTGCGAGCTCCCGCTCGATCGGCGGCAGGTCGTCCATGGTGAAAACCGGAGCATGCTCCGCTAGCGTGAAAGCAACGCCCTGTTCATGCAGCATGCGTAAAATCTGCTCTTGCTTGTCCATAGGTCACTCCATCTTAGTATGTAAAGTCTGGCGCATGCGAAGGCGCGACGGCAAAACGGAGACATGCGTCATACAGGCCTTCTGAAAGCATTACCGCTCTCATCATACCTTTTGAACGTTCGCTTTGTCAAGCCGCTGCGCGAACTCATATATTAGAGTAGGCGCAAAACGCGCCAATCTGTTTTTGACGGTGATTATATGAGTTGCCAGTGCACATCACTCGGGCCCGGACGCCCTGTCCAATGCCCGTGCTGTGGCCGCTGCTGCCGCTGCACCACATGCCCTTGCTGCGGTCGCCCCTGTCCAACTGTTCAGACCATTGAGACCGTATACTATGCGGTGCGGTATGTCGATGTTCCGATGCAGGTTTATTATGGCCCGGGGTACACAGAGCTCGACTGCTGCATCGCAAACAATGAAGCGCTTCAGAGCATTGCCACATCACTCAAACGATAATGCAGGCTGCGCGGAGGTAATCCTCCGCGTTACATCCGCCGTCTGAAACGAACCGCCCCGCAAAACGGGGCGGTTTTTTTATGGGGACAGCAATAGCCGGCCGGTTCACATTTCACCATCGTGGGAGGGGGAATATCTATTATTCAGATATAGTCGAAAATTGCTTATATATTATTTTAGAATATACCTTGACAGGCGAAGTATTGTATGTTAGTATAGGCACACAGGAGGTGGACAGCATGTCAATCGCATCCGATATTTTAAGAGGGCACACCGACACGATCATTCTTGCGCGTCTGCTTGGCGGCGACAGCTACGGCTACGAGATCAACAAAGCGATCCGCAAGGCGACGGGTGAGGGGTACGAATTCAAGGAAGCAACGCTGTACACGGCGTTTCGCAGGCTGGAGCAGGCCGGGGCGATCCGCTCCTATTGGGGCGACGAGGGCGCGGGCGCGCGCCGCCGTTATTACAGCATTACACCGGAAGGCAAAAGTCTTTATGAGCAAAATAAGGCTGAGTGGGACGCCGCGAAGCAGATGATAGATTGTTTGATCGGAGAGGACATAGAATGAAGACAATGCATACCATGCAAGAGCGTCTGTGCGCTGACCAGCAGCGCGAAAGACGTATAGAAGAGTTACAGCGCACAAGAAACGAAATCGAGCTGACATACTGCTATTCGCTCAGAACATTGCGATAGGGGGAAAAGAGGATGACCGAGAAGTTTCGTAAGCATGTTTCCATGCTGCTGGCGTCCGCGCCGGACTGCAAGGAAAAACAGGATATCATCGAAGAAATGGTATCCAACCTGTGTGAAAAATATGACGAGCTGACCGCCGGGGGAAAAACGCCTGAGCAGGCGTATCAGGAAGCGGTAAGCGGCGTCGGCGATCCGGGTGAGATCATCGCGTACATTCGTTCCGCATACGATCTCGAGCATGCGCATGAAGCGCGTAAGACGCGGGAGTCAGATCCCTTTTCCGGGCTTGACGAAACGCTGCGCGGACTTGGAAGCGAGATCGAACAGGTAATTCAAAGTTCGATGCGCGCACTGGGGCAAGGGCTTGAGGAAGTAACACGTTCACTTAAAGACGTGAGCTTTACCAAGTCGGGACCCTTTACGGTGAATGTTGAAATCGGCGCCGAGGACGAAGCGTGCGACGATGAGGATGATAACCGTTTTCGTCTGCCAAGTGAGGGGATTGAATCGCTTTTCATTCAAATGAAAGCGGGCGATCTAACACTTGGAATCAGTCCCGATGACTTTATTTATGTAACGGAAAGCGCACCGGGCAATCTGCGTGATGATCAGCGGCTGGTATGTGAGACACTTGGCAAGACGCTGAAAATCACACAGGGCAAAAGCGTCGTCGGAACCTTCCGCTGGGGCTTCGGCGTTTACAGCTCGGATGTTGAGGTTCTTCTGCCGCAGCGCACATGGAACGAGGTACGCGTCGTCACCACGAGCGGCGAAATCAGTGTGGAGCAGGAGCTGCGCGCGCGCATCGCCTCCTTCAAAACGGCGAGCGGAGATGTGCGGGCTGAGGCGATCTGCTGCGAGCAGCTGGTGCTGGAAACGGCGAGCGGCGACCTTCACCTGGGCGGCGCTGCAGCCAATGTGCAGGCAAACAGTGTGTCGGGCGATCTGACGCTGCAGGATATGACCGTGCGTGAGCTGAGCGCTGAAAGTATCTCGGGTGAGATGTCTCTGAGAGGCGTATTTGCGGCAATCGATGCACATTCCGTATCGGGTGACATACGCGGACAGCTTACCGTTCCGCCTGAAAGGGTAATCGGTCAGACCGTGTCGGGTGATATTACACTCGTGGTGCCTGAAAATGAAGGCTTTGCACTTGAGTACAGCCGCGTTTCCGGCGATATTGCATCCGATTTCCCGCTTGAGCCGTCACCCTCGGGCAAAGCTGGCCGCACCGCCTATCGTGACGGGTCGCGCGCCGACTATTCACTCAAAACCATCAGCGGAGACATTCGCCTGCGCCGCAAGCGCTGATATACGCAAGCGCCCCCTTTTCATAACCGGGCGGGGAGGCATATGTTTCCCCGCCCGGCAAAATTTTGAGGTGAACTATGAAAGAACATTCGGACGCGCGTACGGTGCGAGAGCGGAAAAACTATTTGCTCGTGCTATGGGGTGTTGGCGTTTCGCGGCTGGCACACTATCTTTTTTCATTTGCCATAGGCCTATACATCCTTAAGCAAACCGGATCGGCGCAAAGCTTTGCCATGACCGTATGCATATCACTGCTGCCAACCGCGCTGCTTTCACCCGTCGTAGGCGCGCTGGCCGACCGCATCTCAAAAAAACTGCTCATTGTTGGCGCGGATTTTCTAAATGCGCTCGTGATGTTCGGCGTATTCGTCTATGCGCTGAACTCGCCCATTTCGGTCGGCGCGGCTTATCTTGCCACTTTTTTGCTTGCAGTGCTTGATCCGTTTGTCGCCATTACCTTTACATCCGCGATACCGCGACTTGTGGAGGAGCCGACGGCTCCTAAGCTGGTGTCTATGAAAAGTGCGGTTGAAAGCGTAATCCAAATAGCGGCGCCCATCATCGGCGGAGCGGTCTACGCGACGATCGACATGCGAATCTTTGTGCTCCTCGCGGGTGTTTCATTCTTGCTGTCCGGCATTTCCGAACTGTTCATCGACTATCGGTTCCGTCCTGTCGTGCAAGAGGAACAAGCGGAAAAGCCACGTGAATCGATGCTTGCATCGATGGCGGACGGGGCTCGCTTTCTCTGTTCAAAAGCCTATTTGGTGGCTACGGCGGCCTTCGCACTGATCATCAACTTTCTGTTCAGCGGTTTTAATGTGCTCTTTCCGTACGCGATGCTCCATACGCTGGGGCTTTCGGAAGCGAGCTACGGAGTCGTTATGGGCGCCATTCCGGTTGGAACGCTGCTCGGCGCGCTGTTTTTATCCAAGCGCAACCTGCGCCTTACGCGCACGCTGGTTGCCCGCGTTGTGCTGGGGTTTGCCGTTACCTGTATGCTGATGGCACTTCCGCTTGCTCTGAGTATGCGCGGCGAACTACTTGTCAGTGCGTTTTACTGTGTGGTTACGCTGAGCATAGGGCTGCTCTGCGCCATGATCAATATTACGGCGTCGGTCTTTTTCCAGTCTGTTGTGCCAGGTGAACTTCTAGGACGTGTATCGGGGCTGTTTTCCATGGTGGCCATGCTGGTTATGCCAGTCGGTGTTCTGATGTTCGGCACGCTGGCCGATCACATACGCCCCGCTTATTTGTTCGCTGCAAGCGGCGTGGGCATGCTAATTACCGCAGCAGCCGCGGCGCGTGCGCGTGCGCTCGACAACGCATATGAGCCACGCGATGCGGGAATCACGGGCGAAGCCGCAGCGTAGCTAATCAATATAAAAAATCCGCCGGCTATGCCGGCGGATTTTTGCGTCTGCTTATTTGTTGGGAGATGTGGTAAACGCATCGAGAAGCTCGCGCGCAGCGCGTACGTTTTCAAGCTCGAGCGCGCATAGCGCTTCGCGGCTTGCCTGCGGAATCCGTCCTGCCATTGCACGGTCGATTTCGCCGCACAACCATTCGGCGGTCAACTCGTTCAGGTTCTTGCACGAATCGGAACCGACATAATCTGCAAAGCCGTTCACCTTAATGTCATAGGACGTTGCGATAAACGGCACGCCGGCCGCCGCCGAAAAGACGAGCGCGTGCAGGCGCATGGCGCACACGAGCCGCATGCGGCGCAGCAGCGCGATGGTCAGTTCCACATCGCGCGGAGTTTCGACAAGGAAATAGGGCGTGCGCATCGCTTCGGCCGTCTGACGGGAGGGCTGCAAGTCGCGCGGCAGCTCGATGGGAAGAAAAACGGCCGAAAGCCCGTAGGTTTCATAGGCGTACTCCGCGGCTCGGGCATAGATCGCATAGTCGGAGAAATCATGCCACGAGCGAAGCGAGAAGCAGAGATAGTTACCCTCCGGCGTAATGCCGCACTCGGACAGATACGCGTCGGCACGCGCCGCGTCGGCAGGGATGAGGCTCATCGCAGGGTCTGCGGAAAGGCGTACGTCGGGTCCGGTCACGCCCATGTCGGCCAGTTCGTCGCGCGACACGGCGTCGCGCAACGTGATGATATCGGCATTGTGTGACAGCACAGAGGACGCAAGGCGGCGGTTAAAGCCCTTGTTTACGCGCCCGATGCCGCAGCCATACATCAACACCTTGCAGCCGCAGCGCTTGGCAGCCCAAATGGTGAACAAATAAAAATAGAGTGAGCGGCTCGATGTGATGTCCTGTATGAGGCTGCCGCCGCCGTTGATAAAGAGCCGCGAGTGACGCATGGCGCGCAGCACTTTAAAAATACTGAAGGTGTAAATGGCGGGCGTAACGTGCAGAAGCGCCGTCTCGTGCGGCTTGCGCGTCATGACGGTGAGCGGCATAAGCGGGTCAACCGAATGCATCGTGTTCAAAATGGCCTTTAAAATCGCTTCGTCGCCCGAATTGCCGCGCCCGTACGCACCGCAGATCAAAACACCGTCACGGCGCATTGTTTTGCCGCGCTCGACAAGGACAAGCACACGCTCATAGATCTCGATCTGGCGGTCCGCCATGCTTTCAAGAGAATACGCTTTTGACGCACTTTCATACAGGCGGTCGGCAAACGCGCGGCGCTTGTCGTGATCCATCGAAAGATCAAGAATATAGCTCGCAAAGGTGTCCACGTCGCGCGGGCGAAAAATATAGCCGCTTACGCCATGCTCGATGAGCTTGCGCATGCCGCCCACGTCGGAGGTGATGACGGCGCAATGCTCGCGAATTCCCTCGAGCACAGAATACGGAAATGATTCCGAAATCGAGCAGAGAACGTCAATATCGCACGCGGCAAAAAAGCGCGGCACATCGCTCACCCAGCCGAAAAAGGATACGCTTTTGCCAAGCCCCAGTTCTTTTGCCAGCGTTTCAAGGTTACTTCGTTCCTCGCCGTCGCCGCCAATAATCAGTTTAAGGCGGGGGTTTTTCGCGCGCGCGAGCGCAAAGGCGCGCAGCAGCGTCGGCAAATCCTTTACGGGGTTGAGACGTGCGGGAATGCCGAGTACCACGTCGCCCTCCTCGTAATCAAGCCCGGCGGCACGCAGGTATTGCCCGCGGTCAAAGGGAGGGGTGTGCACCGAAAAATCAAGGCCGTTATAAATTGGAAACGCCTTGAGGGGCGAAAAACCGCGTTCGATGAGCATATCGCGGAACGTGTCCGACACCGTGATGTGATAATCAAACCTGCGCAGCGCGGCAGCGTTGAGCCGCCCGATTGTGTTGCGCTTGAGGGCGCTGTGCATATAGTCAAGTCGGTAATCGCTGTGCACCGTGGTGACAATCGTGCATTTGCAGAAAAGCTTGAGCAACACGCCGGCCAGATTGGCCTTCGCACCATGGCAATGAACGATGTCCGGTTTATATTCCTTCGCATGCCGCACAAGGCGCATGTAATCGCGGAAAATATTACGGGAAAAAACAACTTTGGTGTCGATTCCCGCGGCTTTGGCTTCGTCTGCAAACTCGCCGCCGCGCAGGCTGACGAGCTGTAGTGTGCACGAGCGCATGAGCCGTGAGCAAAGCGCGATGATATGCGTTTTGGCGCCGCCGCGGTCACCGCCGCCCGCCACATGCATGATTTTCATGATCCTTACCTCATTTCGCGGGTTCTTTTTTCCATATCTCTCTATTATAGCCGAAAATGGGGATGCGGTCAACGCGCGTATTACGGCGCTTCGTACTCAAAGTGCTGATAGTCTTTCAGCGTGTTCCAGCTGCCGCCCCAGGTGAAGCCGTGCTCTGTAAATAGCGTCCAGCACAGATCACCCTCGATGATCTTGTAAGAAAAGTCCTGCGTGCGGTCGGCGTAGACCGCTGCGTCGGCAGGCAGCACCGTGTCATTTTTGACATAGGGGTTATAAAGCGGGTTGACGTCGACCGCAAGGCCCTGCGCGTGGCGTGAAAGGCGGTTTGTGCCGCTGATCAGTCGATAGTTGAACGCGGAGGTGTTGTTGTCGCTCATCGAGCGTTCGTCGTCCGCGTCGTAATCGTCAACAAGGCGCATTTTTTCAATCGGATATGCTTGCTTGTAAAGCTCGCGGAAGATTTCGACGATATCGTCGGCAATGGCAAGGTTGACAATCAGCTCGCCTTCGTGCGTCTTTCCTTCCGCATCGACGTGGAGCACATGCACATAGCGCAGATCGGACAGGGATATAGACGCGTCTTCGGGCAGAGAAGAAGCGTGGATACGCAAGTAAACGGCGTCTCCCTCTTCGATCGGCACATGGTAGAACGCCGCGTCGTCATTCGCGGGGGGCGTCGTTGTCGTCTCCGCTCCTGTTCCACCGGGCTGCGGCGCACCGTGGAGAAGGGAAGGAAGAACTGTAAGCATAAGCACGGCGAGCAGTACGAGCGACAGGAAGCCCCAAAGCTTTTTCATCTGTTATCCCTCCGTTGCGCGTCCGTCGCCGCTGATGGGAATCACGTCGCCCAGATATTTCGGCTTGCGGTGCAGCACGTCGGTTTCGAGAAAGGATTTGACGCGCGCAAGCGCCTCACGCAGGTTGTTATAGCGCATGTTGTAAAGCGCAAGATCGGGCGCGGCCACGCCGTAGGCCTCAAGGCCGAGCGCCCGCGCAATGTAGAGGGAGCGGCTCATGTGAAACTCCTGCGTGACGACGAGCATTGTCTTCACGGCAAACACGTCGCGCGCGCGGTACATCGAATCATAGGTGTTAAAGCCCGCGTGATCCATAAAGACGTCTTCCGGCGGAACGCCGCGCGCAACCAGCCAGTCGCGCATGGCGTTGGCCTCGTCATATTCGGCTGTGCCGTGGTCGCCGCTGACGAGAAGCTTTGGCGCCTTACCTGCGCGGTAGAGCGCAAGGCCGTGCTCCAGACGGTCGGTCAGAATGGGGGAGGGTGTGCCGCCTCGGTACACCATGGAGCCGAGGACCAAGATGGCGTCACAGACGGGTGCCGTTTCCGCTGCAACAAAGTAAGGCGCTGCCTGCGCGCGCACATGTGCGTTGATGGCAAGCACGCCGCCGGCAGCACCGGCGCCAAGCGCGAGCAGTGCGGCAAGAGTGATACAGAGGGGCTTTCGATAACGGCTCATAAACGGCTCCTTTCGCCATACGGTTTCTTTCAGCATACCATGCCGGCGCCGTTTCTTCAAGTTAAGTGACAAAACCGTTAGTCAAGACGGGAAAATAAAAAAAGAAATATATGCCGGGTTTCTTTCCCGGAAAACTAAAAAATATACGGTGCAAAGCAACTAAGGCCCCGCGGGTATGCCGCGGGGCCTTAGCTTGTGTTTATGGGTTACAGCTTTCTCACAAAAATATCGCTGTCTTTCAATAGACCTTCGATGGTCTCCAGTCCGAGCTGGTGCAGCAGCTTGAGCACATAGGGGTTGTCGATCGGCGTCTGATACGTCGCTTCGTTTCCATAGCGCACAACGCTTTCAAGGCCCTGCTCACGCGGGATAAGGGCTTTCGGGCCTCCCACACAGCCGCCTACGCAGCCCATGCCCTCGAAGAAGTTGGCGTTTCCGTTGCCTTCCAGAATGTCGTTCAGCATTTGCTTGCACGCGGGCACGCCGTCGGCATAGCGGGTTCTGATGGTAACATCACGATGCGGGTTGATGCGCTCGACCGTCATGCGCACCGCTTCGCTGACACCGCCGACGCCGGCATAAATGCGCCCCGCGCGGGAGGAATGGTCGCGCTCGTCCTCCTCCATATCAGCGGGATTAATCTGAGCAAAGTCGAAAATATCCTGCACTTCCTGGAACGTGAGAACAAAATCCGTCGAGTCCTTGATGTCCGCCTCGCGCGCCTCCGCTTTTTTTGCCATGCAGGGGCCGATGAAAACGGTCACCGCGTCGGGATAGATTTTTTTGATGGAACGGCCGCAGGCCGCCATCGGCGAAACGGACGCGGGCACATGCGTGACAAGCTGGGAATACACCTTGCGGATCATTCCGA
>MEFT01000029.1 GCA_001725215.1 Clostridium sp. SCN 57-10 | reverse complement strand
CGGTGTAGCTGTTCGCCGTCCAGCGGGCATAGAGGGTATGATTGATGCCGCTCGTCACCTGGGTTTCGCTGGTCACCTCCGTGCCGCCGATTGACACGGTGAACCAACCGACAAAGGTATAGCCGGCGCGGCTTACCGTCGGCAACAGGCCGTAACCGGTGCCTCGGGTTGCGATCATATTGGCAGGATCCGGATCGGAAAGCTGTGTGCTGCCCGCTCCCTTGTTGGAATCAAAGGTTACCGTGCAGGTGTTGGACAGCCACTGTGCGTATAGGGTAACGGTTCCGTTTGCTGCGGTGCTCAGGTTTAAGACCGGTGCTCCATCCGCATAATCTGTGCTCACCCCCGTTTTCCAGCCGATGAAGGTGTAACCAGCTTTGGTAAAGGCATTGGCCGTCAACGTCTTGCTTTCGCCATACCGGAAGGCTTGCTCTGCCATTGTGCCGCCATCGCTGCCGTTTCCGTTGAAGACCACCGTGTAGGTATTGCGGGAATAGCGAATTTCCACCACGGTGCTGCCGTCAGCGGCAATGGTTTGCTGGGTGATGATCTGTGCCGTGAAGCCTGTGTAGGGTTTGGCTACGGCGGCTGTGTCCTGAGCCGTGAAGCCGGTCAGCGATTGTGTCTCCACCAGGCCGCCACTTGCGGGGTAGCTTCCATCCAAGTCCTGTCTGAAATGCTTCACCGTATAGTTGACCTTTACTGGATCCCACCTGGCATAGAGGGTCAGTGCCTCATCCGGCATGGTGGCGTTGTCCTCCAGCATCATAGTGAGCGCGGCATCCTGATACCAGCCGCCAAAGGTATAGCCGACTCGGGTAGGCTCATTAGGCTTTACGATCGGCGTGCCGTACTTTACCGTGCCTCTGGTGTAATCGCCGGTCAGAGACCCTGCGCCATTGGCGTTCCATGTCACGCTATAGCTATTGAGGGTGTACCGAATCTCCACCACGGTGCTGCCGCCACCTGTGATGGTTTTCTGGTTAAAGGGCTGCGCCGTAAATCCTGTATATGCATCGGCTACAGCTTCGGTTTGCTCGTCTGTAATTCCTAGCTTCTCCTCTGTCTTTTCCAGCACATAGGATCCGTCCATCGTTTGCTTATAATGCTTCACCGTGTAGGGCATATCTGTTTTTGCTGCCCACAATGCGGTGAAGGTTCGATCTCCCACGGGCATGCTGTCCGGAATGACATCATCCCATCCGTTGAAGATATAACCCTGCCTTGCGGGATCGGCGGGGATTACGATGCCAGAGCCATATGGTACGCTTGCCGTAACATCATTACCGCCGTTGCCATACACGAATGTCAAGCTATAATACTTGCGGTCATAGTAAACAGCAACGCGGGTTGACCCATCGGGTGCGATGGTCTGCTGTCTGACGGGTTGCGCCGTAAAGCCGGGATACGACTCCGCGGCAGCGGCGGTCTGTATGCCGACGGCGCCCACTTGCGTGGCGTCGGTTTTCTTCAGAGCATACCGCCCATCGAGTTCTTTTTGATAGTGCTCCACGGTATAGCTTACGATGTTCGGCGTCCACTTGGCATACAGGGTGGTGTTGTCCGCCGGCATATTTGCGAAACTGAACTGTGTGGTAAGCGCCGCATTGGTGTACCAGCCTGCGAAGGTATATCCCACTCTGGTGGGGTTTGCGGGCATCGCTCCGCTGAGTTTCGTTCCCGTCAGCAAGCGAAGCATCTGCACGGGTGAGCCGCCGTTCGACTCAAAGGCGATGGTCGCCGCATTCGCATCGTTGCTCCAATTGAGCGTAACGGTGCGCCTGAGCACCTCGGAAGAGCCTGCCATGGGCGCGCCCTTCCAGGTAATCGTCATTTCGCAGCTTTGCTCCACCGCGCCCGAGGATGTATTGACGGTAATCTGATTGTTAACAGGGTTATAGGAGAAGTTCGGGTTAGACAGCTCCACGGCAAAGCGCGCTTCGTGGATCCCGCTTGACGCGGTATCGCTGTCAAAATTCTTGACATTATTTTGACCGACCTCTTCCATCTCACCGGTCTTGAGATCCATCCAGTACATATCATAGACCGCGCTTGGCAGCGTGTAGGTGGTAACATTCAAAATGCTGTAGGTCGGGTCGTCCTCATAGGCAAAGTCATACACACTTTCCCGCTGACCGGCCGACCAGAAAGGCCACTCGTTAGCGTAAATGGTGGGTGCGTAGGAGTATTTGCCGTTTAAGGCCTCGGCGATAAACTTCACATCGAGATAAACGCCGATTTCAACCAAAACCGCACCCGAATAATTACTTTCCTTTTGCCATGTTCCGGCTATCTTCCAGTTTTCCAGATGATAATAGAAGTAGCCCCACAGGCGTGCGTATGCTCCGGCTTCAATCTGCAATCCGACGCCGGCCAGCTTGGTGGAAAACAGACCCACCGTGGCCTTGGCTCTGATGCCGGCGCGAAGTCCGAGGTGGCCCATGACATAAAAATCGAACTGATAGCCGTTGGTGGACAAATCTACCGTATCGCTGTCAGCCTGCTTGCTCTTCACGGACAGGCTGAACGAATGGCGTTTCAGGTTTTCGTATTGAAAGGTCATTCCAAGCGCGACATTTAGATTGGCGGAAACCACGAAGTCGACCTCCAGCCCGTAAGCAAGGATGTGGAAGGGATCCACTCCGCCGCGCAGGCTGATGAGATTGACCTTAATCAGGTCTACCCAATCCTCGTTGGCATCCTCCATGAATGCGGCATACTTCTCTGCCAGGCCTCCGCTTGCGGTAGCCTCTTTCTCGGGAAGTACCGTCTCGATTTCTTCCATCTCTTTCTTGATGGATTCGCTCAAGTTGAATATTTTTTTGGTTTTTTCTGCTTCCGCAACGCTGCCCGGCCAAGGCATACCCCAGGGCTTCTTGTCCTCTGTCAGCTTTGCGGTAGCGGTAATGCCGATGCCGGTGTATGTACCCAGATCCAGGTTGCCGTTCATGCGATAGTCTGCGATGTAAGGGAAAATCCACTTCTTCTTCCAGACGGCGCCGCCGCTGACACTGAAGCCGATGGTGACCTCCTGTTCAAAGAACGCGGTTAGGCTGACTTCCATCACGTTGCCACTGCCCGATTTCTGAATTTTAAAGGTATAGCTTACCGCAACCTCCACACGGATGCCGGTTCCGCCGACATTCTGTGCAAAGTGGGACAGTCTGGGTGAAATGCTGAAGCTAACCTGAGGCTTCTTGCCGTCCTGCTCGTTGTCAATAATGTTGCCCATCAAATTCAAGTCTTCGGCGCCCAGGGGTGTGCCGTCTGCATAGGTGATGATGCAGTCTGACATGGTCAAGCCATCTCCGAGGCTTTCTTTGACTTCATCGGTCTGAAGCGCCAGCCCGGCAAGATATTCTCCTGCGTCATCAAAAAAGTCGCCTCCCGTCAGCTGGGCTTTGATGATCTGCCGAATCGCATCTTCGTTTTCATCGATGACATCCTGAAGTTCCTCTTCGGTAAGCTGCGTCTCATCATAGAGCTCCATCGCCGACATGACCTGTTCTTCCGTTGCCGTTTGGTAGGCGATGGTGGTGGTGCCGTCTCCATTTACGGTAATCGTTATAATCTCACCGTAAGCTTCATCCTGCGCGTCTGCCTGTCCAAAGCTGCCAGTATAAAACGCCAGATAGTCTCCCACATCCACGGTGGTTTCGCCACTCAAACCCATTTTTTCATATTTGCCATCGGAGAAATCCAGCTTATCGGTGGCTACGCTCACCGACGAGCCACCCGCTGCCCAGCCCGTGTTTTCTTCGGCGTCCACGTCAACTGGAAGCACATCGGGTGTGAAGATTACGTCTTCCGCTTCGGCGGCCACATAATCATAGGTTTTGCCATTGATCGCGGTAATTGTAACATAAGTTGCGTCACCGTTATCAGTATCTGCCGTCCCCTTGTCCGGCCGGCGCTGCGTAGGAATGGTGCCTGCATAAATACAAACCGTATCACCCACCTGCAAGCCCAAGTCGCCGCTGCCATTATAGGTAAAGCTGCCGCTGCCGTTGTTTTGGGTGTATGTCGTATTACCCCGGCCATCCGTATCGGCACGATACAAGCCGGCAGATTGCATCAGAGCCTCGCTGTTATCCACCTTATCCACAGCAATAAACTCGATGTCTTCGTTCAGCTTCAGGTTGAGCGTTCCGTCCTTTTCGATGGTGAAATTAAAGAACCGCACCGCGGCAACATCATACTGCGCATTGGTTGCTTTGAAATTTCCGAACGCGGCTGCGCTGTCGTCATAGATCACAGCATCCGTGATCAATTCGATTTGGTAAGTATGTCCGGCGGTAAACCCTCCGATTTCGTTCGAGGAGATGGTCCACACTCCACTTCCGCCTTCGACCTTGACGGTCTCAACATTTACCTCATCCTCCGCGGCGCCGCCCGTTTTGGGGGTCTTTTCGGGGGCGGTGATATTTCGAAACTTAAAGTCGGTTCCGAGAACCGGCATGTTTTCGGATTTTACTGTAACGGAAAAACTCGACGCCTGATCGAGCGCGCTGACGAAGTTAGGTGTGCCGCCTTCATCCAGACCGACGGCGCCGGCAAACTTTGCGTACAGCGTGATATTGGCGGTCAGTTTGTCGTCACTGGTCACCGGCTTGGTCATGGCTGCGTCGCGATACCAGCCCAAAAACACCTTTTCGGCAGGCTGTGCGGGAATAGGCATCGTGCTCAGCAGAGTATCTTTCTGATACACCTTTTCTTCCCTTGCGGAATCAATTGCAAAGGTCACTTTATAATAAGTCGTATTGCTTCCGCCCGAATGGTCATCGGGAGAAGGATCTGGATTTTGCGCAGTGTCCGGATCAATGCTGACGCGCTTGGAGGGAACGCCCGGTTCACTGTACCAACGCTCTACCGCCTTGTCGGTGCGCATGCAAAGGGTGGCGGCCTGCGCACGGCTTGCATGATCTGTCGGCTGAAAGCTTACGCCGTCTCCGTTCAGCAAGCCGGCTTTCCACAGCTTTTGCACCATCTCACGCGCCCACGGCGACACGGCGTCTAAATCCACAGGAACGGTTGTGACACCGGCTCCGGTATCATACTCTACACCAAAGGTCTCAAAGTAGCGCACAAGGAACACGGCCATCTGTTCCCGGTTGATGAGACCGTCCGGATCAAATTTACCTTCTCCGACGCCGTCAGTGATACCATGTTTCGACGCCCACGCTACAAACGACGCGTAGTAAGCGTCTGCCGCTACGTCGCTGAAGGCGGACTGTCCCGCATATGCCGCCTGGTCCATACCGGCCATGCGGCCCAGCACGGTGACAAACATACCGCGGCTCATCGTACCGTCGGGCGCAAAAACGCCGTCGCCGGCACCACTGAAAAAGCCGTTGACGCGCGCGTATTGCACCGCGTCATAATACCAGCTTCCCTCGCGAACATCGGCGAAAGGACTTTGAGTCTTCGCACTTTGCCGCGTGGTATTGCCGGCCGTTACGTTATCGGCCACAACGGCCATAACCTCCGCGGGAAGCAATGTGAATAGCATTGTTACCAGAAGGAGGATCGACATCAATCGTTTTTTCATTTCAGGCTCCTTTTTCGTCTTTCATATTTGTGATGAATCGCAGCGTTCCTCCCCGTTCTTTTCCTGCGGGTTTTTCAGATACGCTGCGACTGCATCGCATTACGAGGGCGCAAAAAGCATTGGCGCTTCTTTTATTCCACGCTGGTGTAAATTTCTCCTTCTGCCGATTCAAAAGTTGCGGCAGCAGAGTAGGCAACATTGCCCTGACTGTCGCGCATGGCGTACATCATGATGAAAAAGCCGTCTCCAAGTTCGGTTTCCGCAAAGGCGGTATCGGCAGTCACCGTGATGGTATCAATGGGAACAGCCGTCAACTCGTCGTTATCTCCACTGATTGTGGTCGCATAGTGAATGGTTTGAATTTCATCGCCTTCCACCAGATAGCGCAGGTTTTTATCCGCCGCGCCGCTTTCATCGAGCGGTTTTCTGGCGCCTTCGATGCTATATGCCTCTGTTTCAAAGTCATAGATCACCATCAGGTTGTATTCCTCGCCATTGAGCAGGATGGGCACGGAATACTGGTTATAGGTTTCGCCTTCGTAGGCGATCTCCATGTAGCACAACGCGCCGTCAAGACTGCCCCATACGCCCCGGAAGTTATCACGGAAAACGCCGCTGTCCCAATCTGCCACAATATCGTTGTCGGTGCCAAGGCAGAGCAGGATATCCCCCTCCGGGTCGGCATAGTAAAGCTCAAAGGTCAAAGAAGACAGAATATCGGCCGACTCCGTGCCCAGCGTCAAAGTTGCGTTACCGTTTTCATCAATCGTTAACGGCATATCCCTCCAGTTCACACTATCCAGCGTCAGCAGCTCGGGCAGCGCGCCGTAATCCATCTGGGCGAGATAGTCCATGCCCTGCTCGGAAAGCTCGCCGGTTAAACCGTAAGCATACAGATATTTCATCGAATCCGACGGCCCGATGTCCGCATAAGCGTTAAAATCGTCCACATCGCCGTTATAGCTGTAATAGCAGGAGAGCCCCGCCGACTCAGGCCGATATTTGCCGTTCACCTTGTACACGACGCAGTCGGCAAGCGCGGCGGAAACAGCACCGGAGGTTTCGGGCAGCAGCTCCGAAGATTTTACGGCAAGACTGCCAAGGTCGGTCATGTTGGTATAGCCCTGCTCGCGGGTGTTGCCGCCATAGTTTTCAACGCTGCTTGCGATTTTAGAAAAATAGACAAAAAACGCCGGATTCTGCACCGCCGACGCCAGCGCTTCCTTTCCGAAATCATCATACGCGGCAATTAAGTCGGAGAGCTTCGAAAGATCGGTGACCGACAACGTAATGTTGTCTTCCGTGCCGACCGCCTGGCAGCCTTCCACATAGCTGTCACAGATGATTTGAGAAAGCTCCAGCGACTCCATATCCGGCTGCTTTGCAAGGGCGCCCAGCCAGCCGCTGTAAAGCCAGCCGTTGCCCGGCTCAACTTCCTGCGAGGCCACAAGGTATTTGCCGAGGCCGGAAAAGGTATAGGCCGTATCCACAGTCGCCATGAGGCAGGTGTCAAAGCCTATCATGTCTACCGGCTGATCTTGCGGGTTCTCACCGAAGGTCTCCGCAAACGCCTGCTTCATTTCCGCAAGGCTGAGAGAGTCCATGCCGTACAGCTCGTCAAACGCCGCGCCCGACACCGAGCCGCCGCCATGGTTCCAAAACACCACCGCCGTGCGCTTGGCCGGATAATTCTCTCGCGCGAACGCGAGGAAGTCTTTCAGCGTTTGCCCATCGCCCATGCTGGCAGACGGAAGCTCTTCCACAAGCTGCAATCCGTTTTGGTCATACACATAGCGCCCCAGCTTGTCCGCCCTGACAACCTCGTTTTGCCAAACGGATGCGCCGCCCGTCTGAATGACCACCTTCACATTTTCCGGCAGCTGGACCTCCATCATCTCCGCAAGGTCATTGGTCGCCGCAGCGTGATTGGTTTCCAGATCGCTGCCGCACAGATACCAGTAAACCGCCCATTCCGTATCGGTAGACGCAGTTTCTCCGGCGGCAGTCTCTTCTGCCGCCGGTTCGCTTTTCTCCGCGCCGCAAGCCGCCAGAGCCAATAGCATCGACACAACCAGCACAGCGGACAAGCACCTCCGCCATACTGCCCCCATTAAGTTGTTTTTCATATAGCTAATCCTTCCTCGACTCGTTAAGTTGACATACTCTGGTCCAGAAGCTCTCTCAGCCTTTCGGCTTCCTCTTCCGTCGCACAGCGAATATGGTTTTTCTCACAGGCGGGGCATTCCTCTACCGCTGTCACCCGGCAGAATAAGAAGCCGCAGTCCTCGCAGGCGTAAGTCACGCCATTCCCTCCCATTCACATGGATGTGGCGGTTTTCTTCAGATCCCAAGCAGCTGCCGCTTTTTTGCGTCAAATTCCTGCTGAGAAATGATGCCCTCCTCCATCAGCGCTTTGTATTTCTTGATCTCCTCGATTGTATCGACAGGCGCCACGGGCGTTATCTGAGCCGCCTGCGCCGCACCGAGGCCGACGGACTGCTCCGGCGCGCCGGGGAAGGCTACCGCCTTGAGTGAGGCCACCAACTTTTCAAGCTCCTCCACGTTGTTCGAATATGAGCGGAGGTAGCTGGCGACATCGGGGTGGGTGCTGTCAAATCGCGGGCCGCTCATATCGCATTTCATCACCGTCCAGTAGGGGTGGTCAAAATGCAGCTCGACGTTAAATGACTGGAAGGGCTCCGGCACATGAAAGCCCTGCGTCGGCGTCGTTCGATTTTCTTTGCCGTCATCCAGCCTGTCAAGCGCGCGGGCCATCTGCCTGTTCATCATAAACTGGTTGATTTGCGGCGCAAGCGCCATGGCGCGCTCCGGCACGGTGCTGGCATAGCGGCGTATGCCCTCGACTGACCCCTCAAACAGCGGCGCGTTATCCTCTTTGATCGTAAAAGACTTGAGCTGACTGCCTTCAAACACCGTTTTGTCTGGGTTTTTGCTCATGCAGAACAGCGTGTTCTGATGGTCAAAGATGATTTTGGTGTCCCAAAGGCCGAAATCAACGCGCTCCGATACTACGAATTGATCTTTGAGCCGCTTGTTTTGATCATAAAACGCCAGATAGTCACGAAAGCCCTGCATGGTAAGCGCGTTTGCCTTGCCTGCATCCATATCGATTTTACTGTAACAGATGCTGCAGATATATTCGTCCTCGATTTTCGACGGTAGAAGCCACGAAATTTTACCGCCGCAAATGGGGCAAGGGGGTTTTTTAGAAAATAATCCCATGTTCATTTCCTCCGTATGTCCAAATTATCTTGTTCCTCCGCCCGAAGAGCCGCCGATTGAGCCACCGCCACCGCCCATAGACGCAAAGCCGCCGCTTCCGCTGCTTCGCTCCTGCTGCTCACGCTGCTGCTCGGCCTGCTTCATAATGCGATACAGCAAATAGTGATAGGAATAGGCAGTCGTCATGCTTTGGGTGTAATCCGTCAGTTCGGAAGAAATCTGGGGATAAAGCTCTTTCATCTGCTCCGCCACCTGATCGGCGATGCCAAACAGCATGGCATAGGTCAGCAGCTCGCGCCAGATCGGCATTTCCTTAACGCCGCGCTCGGCAACCAACGAAAAATCCGTCAGATACCGTTTAAGCCCCATCAGCTCACCCAGCTCCTGCTCACCGGTCGACGTCAGATCTGTGAGCCTGCCCGGCATTCTCCATCGCTTAAGGCAATGCTTTTGGTTCAAATAGGCTCTGCCCGCGTCCTCATGCTTCTGGATATAAGCGCGAAGCAGCGCATCGTTTTGATTTGCAAAGCGCTCCAGCTCGTTTGCCTGCAAAACGGTGTCAGGGCCGGCGGCGCCCTCCAGCACCGTATAAAGGTATTCGTCATACTCGTTCATGCTGTCGTGGCGGCTGCCCAAAAGCCGCAGGCTGACCGTCTCACGGGTCTTGCCCATGAAGCCGACGGTCTGCGTTTCCTCTGGGGCAAGGCAGCCAAGCTGAATGAGCCGCAGCATTCCCGTGGCGAGAATTACACCATCCTCACACGCTTCAAACATGTGTCCCAGTGTGTAGGTAGCACTGAGATTGCCTTCGTTGGGTATGTCTCTAAAATATCCGAACCGTTCGGAGAAGCGTTGACGTCTCTTCTCCGCGCGCTTCTTTCTTATTTTTTGAATCCAAACGATCAGCGCGATGGGAAGTCCGATGGACAGCACGGTCGCGACAATCGCCTCAAATGCGGTCACTTCTTCGCCGTCACCGACGTTGTCATAATCGCTGCCCTCAAAAGCTTTTTCTCGCACTTCCTCAAAACTTCCCGTTTCCTGCCGCGCCGGGGAAAGGATTCCCTTCTCCAGCGAGAACAGCACCGTCATATGGTTTTGCGCCGTGATGGCAGCACTTGTGTAGGCAAGAATGCCTCCGTTCTCAAATGCCGTCTCGCCCTCAAAACCAAAGCCCCATACGTCGGCGGTTTCGTCGGTGATGGGCGTGCCGTCGGCCAGCCGGATTTCGACCTTTACGTCGGTCGGCGTGGTGTTCATGCCGTCATTGACAAAGCGGAAGTTTACGCCGTCTCTATCGCTATAACCACCCACCGCATTGCTCAGCTTATATTCAACCGCATAGCGGTTGTGGCCGTACTCGGTGATGCCGAAGCAGATTTCATAGCCCCCATCCGTAGGGTGGACGCCGCATTTTCTTGCCTTTTCTTCAAGGCTCCAGTCAACGTTCCACTCCGGCACGGTTTGATAGCTGCCATCCACATCGGAGACCATAAGCTCGCTGATGGCCAGGTAATCGGGCGCGTTCATGGGAATGTAGATTTCGGTTCCCTCGTCAAAGCGCCCTTCCCATGTCTGCACGATGTACATCGAGCCGTCTTTGTAAATGACGGCCTGAATGTCTATGGTATTCACCTGATTTGTCGCCAAAGAGGGAATCGAAACCGCAAACAGCAAGACGAAGTACAAAATCATTCCGCTTACTTTTCTGCCCATAGAGCACCTCATTTCATGCTTGGCATATCCGCCTTGGCAGCCTGCTCCTCCAGATAATCTCTTTGATGGAAGCCAAACACGCCCGCAATCAGGGACACGGGAAACATGCGGATTTCGCGGTTCAGCTTGGTCACGCTGTCGTTGTAAATCAGACGGCTGGTGCGCAC
>MEFT01000028.1 GCA_001725215.1 Clostridium sp. SCN 57-10 | reverse complement strand
AGCCTGTTGAGCAGCGCGATGACTCCAAATTCGGAAAAAAGCCCGGCCACCGCGCCCGTGACGACCGAAATCGCCATGATGAAAAGCACCGTATCAACGAGTAGCGAATACGAGGTTGCCATCAGGGTACCGAAAAAATGGCTGACGCCCATCACAGAGCAGAAATACCCCACCCCGGCAACGAGCACCGCAAGGAAAACATAGGTTTCCAGTGAAATCGCTTTTTTCTCTCTCATACCCGCACCCCAAATTTGATTTATCGTTCTATCAGTTTACATACCGGAAAAAGCTTACCACATCTCTTTCTGTATTGCAATATTCCATAGAGCGCTCCATCAAATATTTTTATTAGAAAACGCCGCTGCATATTCACGTCGAAACATAAACAAAAACATCCTGTCCGATCGTTCATCGGACAGGATGTTTTGATTGATGCTGACCTCTCGGCCAAGTAAGTTATACCGTTAGAAAGATGATGCTATAATCTCCGGGCGCTCTTACTATTTTCTTGCAACGATCAAAAATCGATGGATTTTGCCTTCAATACACCCGTTTTTCTCCAAGATTTCCTGCGCACGATACAAAGCTGCAAGGCACCCATCCACTGTAAAGTTTGGGAACTCCCATTCGATGATACGGGCAAACCACACCAGTGCACCGACATCATAAAACTTAATCGGCCGAAAAGCCTCCTGTGCCTGCAGCATCATAAAGCCTTCTTTGGCGAGCTGCTCCGACACTTTGTTTAAATACAGCTCCGGAAACGGCAGTTCCGTGCCGGGGAGCAATAAATCAACCAATGCTCTGTCGTTTTCAGCGCCGACCTGCTCCGTGATGAATATTCCATTGGGCTTTAAAACGCGATATAATTCCGAAGCATGAAAGCTGCCGTGACGATTGATTACCATATCGAACATCTCGTCTTCGAACGGAAGCACCCCCGATGCGTCCGCCTCACGGAAGTCTATGCCAAGAGGGCGCAGCGTTTCCTCGCACAGCGCAACATTCGGCGGATACGCTTCCGTCGCGCTCGTATTCTGATATGGATGCTGAAGCGAAAGCAAAAACTCTCCTCCGCCCGTATCCATGTCAAGCAAACGGTAGTCGGGCTTTAAATATTGGCTGGTGATTGCTCTGTAATCCCACGGCAAATCTTTTTCTTCCTCATATCTTCCGTGTATATGCGAAAAATCCCAGCCGCGGATATGCGCAACGGTTTCCTCTTCCAGCCATTGCTTTCTTAAAAGCTCTTTGTTCATGACAACTACTCCTTATCGTATCAATCATTGGGTTCGACAGGTGCAGTTAACTGATAACATGAAGTCCAGGTATCTCGATGCAATCTGTTATCAGATTTTTAACCGCACCGAGTCGTTATCTCGAATTAACCTCATTCGAGCTCACCTCTTTCCATATTGCGTCGTTCTTTCGAATATGCCGCGCGGTTATGCGAAGACGCGCCACACGAGATACGCGATACCCGCCGCCTGCGCCGTAAAGAGCAGCGGCACGGTTATCGTGAATTTTTTATGCTGGGTTTTATGGTGAAAAACGCGCATGCCCACCCAAAAGCCACCCGCACCGCCGAGCGCGGCGAACAGCAAAAGCGTGCTTTCGGGGATGCGCCAGCGATGTCGTTTGGCGCGGCGCTTGTCGATGCCGCACGCACAAAACGCGACGAGCGACATGGCCGCCATGACGGCAGCCACAGCCTTAAGCACAAGCAGCATCACAGCATCTCCGCCGCCATGCGGGAAATCGCTTCGCAAGCCGCAGCGCTGTAATGGCGACGCGCCGTTTTCGTTTCGTTGTAATAGCGCGCGGGGTCTGCGCAGAACGCGCTGTAAACGTCAAGCACGGAGACGCCCCATTGCGCGCACAGCGCGCGCAGCGCCGCATTCCAAACCGGAATGCGGTTCTGCCCCTCTATGCCGCAATAGTCCTCCGAAAACCAGGGAATGAGCAGCACAATGGCACGCACGCCGCCCTCATCGCACATGCGGAGCAGCGTCTCCATGCGCGAGAGATAACCACTTAAATCGGCGTCCGGCTGGCGAATGTCGTTGGTGCCGAAACCGAGGATGCACACGTCGGCACGCAGAGCCGTGACATGCTCGGCAAAGCGCGCCACGGCAAAATCGGTTTGCATATCGGGGTAGCCGCAGTTATGTACCGTCGCGCTTTCTCCGAGCACCCGTCCGAGCGCCGCAGGATATGAGAGCGAGGCGTCGCCGTTTTCTTGTGTATCACCGAGATAATAGCGCGTATTGGAGTCGCCGTAACACGAAATAATCATCCTGTTTCTCCTCTGTATCAATCACGCGGCATCACGCCGCGCGTTCATCCCGCATAACACAAGCAGGGACGGCGCATGCGCCGTCCCTGCCAGAATATCATGTTTTTCGCCGTCGCGCAAGAAGCGCTTAGACGTTGGCCGTCATGCCGAGATTGCGCTCGAGCGTGTCCAGGCTGTCGCTCAGTTCGCGGGGCAGCTTGTCACCCACGGTGGCGAAGAAGTCGCGGATGCTGCGCGCGTCTTGCTTCCAGTATTCGTGCTCGACGGTGAGGATGGAGCGCAGCGTGTCGTACGTGAACTTCTCGTCGCCCTCGATGGTGTAATCAAGTCCGTCAAGGTTGATGTCTTCGGCGTGGGGCACAAAGCCGATCTCGGTTTCCACCGCGTCTACCTCGCCGTCGCAGCGCTTGAGAATCCACTCAAGCACGCGGAAGTTTTCGCCGAAGCCGGGCCACATAAAGCTGCCGTTGTCATTCAGGCGGAACCAGTTGACATTAAAGATCTTCGGCTTTTTATTGTCTTCAATCGTCTTGCCCATTTCGACCCAATGGCGGAAATAATCGCCGACGTGATAGCCGATGAAGGGACGCATGGCCATCGGGTCGCGGCGCACCACGCCGACCGCGCCGGTCGCCGCGGCCGTCGTCTCAGACGCCATCACCGCGCCGACAAACACGCCGTGGTTCCAGTCACGCGACTGATAGACGAGCGGAGCCGTCTTGGCGCGGCGTCCGCCAAACACGATGGCAGACAGCGGCACGCCCTGCGGCGCTTCCCATTCCTTCGAAATGCACGGGCAGTTCGCGGCGGGTGCCGTAAAGCGCGAGTTGGGCTGCGCTCCCTTTTCGCCGCTTGCGGGATCCCACGGATTGCCCTTCCAGTCAAGTGCGTTCTTCGGCGGGTTTTTATCCATGCCCTCCCACCAAACGGTGCCGTCCTCCGGCTTGTAAACCACGTTGGTGAAGATAGCGTTTTTCTGCGTGCTCGCCAGCGCGTTGGGGTTCGACTTCACGCTGGTACCGGGTGCGACGCCAAAGAAGCCCGCTTCGGGGTTGATGGCCCATAGGCGTCCGTCCGGTGCCTTGCGGATCCAGGCGATATCGTCGCCGACCGTCCACACCTTATAACCTTTTTTCAGATAGGATTCGGGCGGGATGAGCATAGCAAGGTTAGTCTTGCCGCATGCCGACGGGAACGCCGCCGCAATATACTTGACCTCACCCTGCGGATTTTCGATACCGAGGATGAGCATGTGCTCAGCCATCCAGCCTTCCTGCTTGCCCTGATACGACGCGATGCGCAACGCAAAGCACTTTTTGCCGAGCAGCACGTTTCCGCCGTAACCGGAGTTGCAGCTGATGATGGTATTGTCCTCCGGGAAATGCATAATGTAACGCTTGTCCTCCGACAAATCGCATTTGGCGTGCAGGCCACGCACAAAATCGTTGCTGTTGCCCAGTACATCAAGCACCTTCTGGCCAATGCGCGTCATGATGGCCATACTGACAACGACATAAATTGAATCGGTAATTTCAATGCCTGCCTTGGAAAACGGCGAGCCGACGGGGCCCATCGAGAAGGGGATGACGTACATGGTGCGCCCCTTCATGGCGCCGCGCATGATGTCTGCCGAAAGCGCATAGGCCTTTTCCGGTTCCATCCAGTTGTTGGTCGGGCCCGCATCGCCCTCACGGCGCGAGCAGATAAACGTTCTGTCCTCCACGCGCGCCACGTCGTTGAGCGCGCTCCGGTGATAATAGCAGCCGGGTAGCTTTTCTTCGCTCAGCTTGATAAGCTCTCCCGTCGCCATGGCCTCGCGGCGCAGCGCCTCAAGCTGCTCCTCGCTGCCGTCAATCCACATCACGTGAGACGGTTGGGTTAGCGCGGCGGCGTCCTCGACAAACTTCAATACCTGTTGGTTGGCAGTCAGAGCCATCATGAATAACCTCCACATCGTTCTTTCGCCGGAAAATCGTGTACGCTCCGCTCCGGTCGCCGGGCGGCGCGCCTTACTGTTTCCATCATACCCCAAGTATGTGCAAAATACAATCCGTAAAAAACGCTCTAAATTTATGCAACTTAAACAAGAAATTGCTCTGCAAGCTTCGCAAACTGCGAAATGGAAAGAGTTTCCCCTCGCGCAGACGGGTCGATGCCTGCATAAATCATACAATTTTCCATTTGTTCTTTCGTCAATTTGTCGCCGAACGCGGCGTTCATGCAGTTGCGCATCGTTTTACGGCGCTGCGCAAAGGCCGCTTTGACCACGCGGAAAAACATTGCTTTATCAATAATGGGCACAGGCGGCTGCGCAAGCAGATCGAGCCGTACGACGGCAGAATCGACATTGGGCGCAGGGATGAAGCAATCGCGCGGTACATCAAGCAGCTTGCGTGCCTGCGCGTGATAGTTGATATACACGGTAAACGCGCTATAATCGCGCGAGCCGGGCGCGGCGCAGATGCGGTCTGCTACCTCTCGCTGCACCATCACGGTAATTGCGGCAAAGCACCCGCTTTCGATGAGCGTCGTAATGGCAGGTGTTGTAATATAATACGGCAAATTGGCGCACGCCACGGCGCGCGACGCGCCGAAATGCTCATGCGTGAGCGCAGACAGATCCACCTTGAGGATATCCCCCTGCACCAGTGTAAAATTCGCCATGTCTGACAGCGTGTCCGCCAGCACGGCGGGCAGGCGCGCGTCCAGCTCAACGGCGACGACCTTTTTGGCCCGCACGCACAGCTCGCGCGTCAGGCAGCCAAGCCCGGGGCCGACCTCAAGCACACAGGTATTTTCGTCAAGCCCCGCACCTTCGGCGATGCCTTGCGGCACGCTCGCTTCGCGAAGAAAGTTTTGCCCCAGGCTTTTGGAAAAATGAAAACCGTGCCGTGCAAGCACGGCGCGGATGACCCGTTCGTCGCAAAGATTCATGTGTTACACTCCCGTTCAATAAACGATTGCCGGCAGCGCTGCCGGCAATCTACACCCCGCCCTGCCTATTGCGGCTTGGGCCTTTTGAATACAAAAATCATGACGGTGCCGTATGCGCCGATGCACTGGAAGTTTACAAGCTCCCAGCCTTCTTTTCCGCACCGGGCGAGCACCTCGTCGCTCTTGCGCTTGAGTCCCGCCTTAGAATCCCACGTAGAGCCGAAGGTTTCCGTCTTATATTCCCACATACGCGCACCCCTTTCATTCCTTCCATTTTACCGCCGCTCACATACGAAGTCAAGGAACACAACCATGCGCCGTATACATAAACGCATCTTTAAGAGAAAATACGCACCATAGATACTTGCAAATGCTAACAATCGGTGATAAAATGGAATGGTTTTCGCTTTTCGCCTTATAATATGAAACCAACAGGCGTCGCGCGAGCAAATCTATGAACATGAGGGATATGAATGAAACGTTTTATCAAAGCCTCTGGTGCGTTGTTCCTCGCCGTTTTTCTAGCCATCAGCGCACCCGCTGCGGCTGCCTCTGTGCAAACGGTCAGCATTGACGGATACTCTGGTGAAGTAGGCACAAGCCAGTTTACCATCTCCAACGTGCTGCAGAAGGAAGCAGACGATTACTTTGAAGGCGTACCTACTTATACCTGCGAAGCGCCTGCGGTCATAACCACGACCGTCGATCTGTCCGAGCTCTATGTGGCCTCCGTCAAAGTGGTGGAAGATGGCTGGGAAGAAGGTGTGCCGCTCAGTGTCGACGGCTTCTGCGTCGTGTATGACGACAGCTTTGCCAAGCAGACAATGAGCTGCAAGGAAGCGGAGAACAACCAGCAATACATGATTTCTTCCTATAAGAGCGGCTGCACAGTCACCGTCGATAAACCGGGCACTTATCATATCACCGTACGCCACGTCAACTTTGACAGCTTTGCGGAAGCCGTAATCATCATCAAGGGCGACGATGCGCCCGTAGCGGCCAAGGCCGCGCCGACCACCGCCAAGGTGCTTGTCAACGGCACCGCCACGTCGTTTGACGCTTACGCCATCAACGGCAATAACTATTTCAAGCTGCGTGATCTTGCTAAGGTTGTCAGCGGAACCAAAAAGCAGTTTGAAGTGATGTGGGACGCCGGTAAAAACGCCATTAACCTTAAGTCCGGCAACACTTACACGCCCGTAGGCGGCGAGCTGATGAAGGGCAACGGCACGCAGAAGACGGCTACCCCCTGCACCTCGTCTATTTACAAAGACGGTGTGGCGGTTACTCTGACGGCTTATACCATCAACGGCAATAATTATTTCAAGCTGCGCGACGTAGCGCAAGCTTTTGACATCGGCGTGACCTGGGATGCAAAGACCGCGACGATCGGCATCGACACGGCCATTTCATACACCCCCAACTGATTGACGCAGTATAAGAGCGATTGCACCCGCGAGATGTTTTATATCGACTTATGCATCTGCCGGGGTACAAAAACTTTTAAAGCTGACCGATGTTGAGCTCATACGCTATATTTTTCTAATAATAAGCTGATATTTGCTTCCATAAGATATAAGAAAGAGGGCGGATAAAACCGTCCTCTTTCTTATTTGCATCATTCTTCTCACAAAATATTTCCTTGTACCAGATTATATATTCTCGTTGCATTTTGGATTATTTCGCCTTATAGTTAATGCAAGAAGAAAATATCTACAAATTTTACAGCTGTTAGCAGAACGCAGATGTGATAACGCTCATGCATCGGAACAGTGAGGTTCTTATGAAAAAGGTGCGCTATTTTATAATCCCCGCCGCTTTGATCATCATTTTATTATTATCAGACATTTTTTTCTTGTATCGAGAATATAAGCTTACACCCGTTGCCAAAGAACGACTTGAAGCCCTTGAGATCATTTACAAAGGCGCCAAAGAATCCTTTGGGTATTGGGATCTGGTGCCGGATCTCGATTGGGACGGACTGTATCAAGAATACCGGGACCGCGTGAAAGCAGCCCGGAGCGACTGGGAATACTACAACGAATTGCGCCGATTCGTTGCTTACTTGCGTGACGGACATACGTATGTGAACGTTCCGGTTACTACCGTATTATACATCCTGCCCATACAGTTAAAATATATGGAAGGACAGTATGTGGTGTGGGCAAGCGTGAGCGATGTCGGCATTCCGCTTGGTTCGGTAGTAACTGCTATGAATGACATAAAGACTGACGCTTATTTAGAGCAATGTGTTGGAGGGCTAACCGGTCGCTTTACTCCCAATACCCGGCAAGGCTATCTGGCCGAATGGATACGCTATTCCGACAGTCGAGATACGCTAAAGATAAGCGCCATTACACCCGACGGCAAACCAATACAGGCCACACTGTCCTATGCAAACAACGTTCAACCGACGTCTTCCTTGCAGATCAAAATGCCGGGAAAGCAGGTCGATGCCTATACCGCTATGCAAGTTTATGAGTCGGAGGATGGTATTTACTATATCAAACTCCCCGATTTTCTAAATAACGACTTAGGACGAGAATTTGGTGTCTTCGTGCGGCAACACGGGAGCAAAGCCAAGGCCTTTATTCTGGATGCCCGAGGCAACAGCGGTGGCAATGGAGGTAACGCTTTGGCCCTGCTTAGTTACTTTTCTCGCCTGGAAGATTTGTCCGTTTTCAGCGCATTTGATGCAGATGCCCTGCCTTTGCCAGAAGACTATCAATTTCAACTGCCAGATGATTATCGGGAACAGATAGCACAGTTTGCCTATGAAAATGACTTTTACCACGGGGACTTATTGAAACAGCCGGTTATGATCCTGACCGATTGGCGCTGTGGCTCAGCGGGCGATGATTTCGTTGCCTATGCCAAAAACACTAACCGGTTCACCGTCATCGGAACCAATACTGCCGGCGGAACCGGAATGCTTGTTTGCTATAATCTCCCCGGCAATGGGAGCTTCGGCACCTCTTCTCGACACTGTTATTGGGGTGAAGATCTCAATGAAATCATCAACGTAGGCATCCCGCCCGATATCTGGGTTGAGCAGACCATCAAAGACGCACTGCAGGGTATTGATACCGTGCTGACCTATGCTTTAGACCGTTTAAAGTAAGCAAAACCTCAAAATGGTGAAGAAGAACGCCGCATAACAAAACCCTGCAACCATTGAGGTTGCAGGGTTTTTGGGTGAAACTATCTCTTGGAGAACTGGGGCGCGCGGCGTGCAGCCTTGAGGCCGTACTTCTTGCGCTCTTTCATTCTCGGGTCGCGGGTCAGGAAACCCGCCTTCTTGAGCACGGGGCGGAACTCGGCGTCGGCCTGCAGCAGAGCGCGGGCGATGCCGAAGCGGATGGCGCCGGCCTGGCCGGTAAAGCCGCCGCCGCTCACCTTGATGTCGGCGTCAAACTTGCCCTCAACCTCAACGGCAACCAGCGGCTGCTTGACGATATACTTAAGGGTCTCGAGGCCGAAATAGTTGTCGAGCTCACGGTTGTTGATCTTGATGGCGCCGGTGCCGCCGGGGATGAGCTTTACGCGTGCAACGGAGCTCTTTCTGCGGCCGGTGCCATAGAAATAGGCTTTTTTAGGTGTATACATTCTCTATTACCTCCCCTTATTCCGCAGTCCAAAATTCGGGCTTCTGCGCCTGCTGGGCGTGTTCCGCGCCGGCGTAGATCTTGCAGCGCCCGAGCGACCAGCTGCCGACCGTGCTCTTCGGGAGCATGCCCTTCACGGCAAGCTTCATCGCAAGCGCGGGCTTCGTCGCCATCAGGGTCTTGTACTGCGTTTCCTTCAGGCCACCGGCATAGCCGGAGTGGGTGCGGTAATACTTCTGCTCAAGCTTCTTGCCGGTGAGCAGCGCCTTCTCGGCGTTGATGATGATGACGAAATCGCCGCAGTCGGCGTGCGGGGTAAAGGTAGGCTTATGCTTGCCGCGCAGAATAGAGGCAGCAATCGCAGCGGTGCGGCCCATGGGCTTGCCCGCGGCATCAATAACATACCACTTGCGCTCGATGTTGGCTTGATTGGCCATGAATGTGGACATCGTGATTCCTCCGTTTTTTATGTGAAATAAATTTTTGACCTTTCTCTTTATATCACATCCGAGGAATGCCTGTCAACTACATTTTTCGTTTTTTTAATTTACACAAACACTATCTCTGCATTCCTGCTTTTTTCTCTTGTTTACTCCCGTTTTCTTATTTTCAATTTCAGTTTTATTTGGTTGCTTTTTTTCGTTCTTTTCGATACAATTTGCCGGGAGTTGATTTAAGACATGCAAAAAATGCTTTCTATGCTGCGCGGCTGTATCGACGATTACGGCATGATCGAAGCGGGCGACAAAATTGCCGTCGGCGTTTCGGGCGGCAAAGATTCTCTGACGCTGCTCGTCACGCTGGCCGAGCTGCGCCGTTTTTATCCCAAGCCCTTTGAGCTCGTGGCGCTCTCGCTTCATCCGGGTTATGAAGATATGAGCTTTGACGAGGTTGCCGCGCTGTGTGAGCGCATCGGTGTGCCGTATATTGTGAAGCAGACTGAAATTGCCCGTATTATTTTTGACATCCGTAAAGAGCCGAACCCCTGCGCGCTGTGCGCCAAAATGCGGCGCGGCGCGCTGAACGATCTGGCAAAATCGGTAGGGTGCAACAAGGTCGCGCTTGGGCACCACTATGACGACGCGGTGGAGACCTTTGTGCTCTCGCTGTTTTACGAGGGGCGCATCGGCTGTTTTTTACCCGTTACCTACCTCAGCCGCGCCGACCTCACGGTGATCCGTCCTCTGCTTTATATGACGGAGCGCGACATACGCAACTTTGCGGCGCGGCAGTCGCTGCCTGTTGTGTATAACCCCTGCCCGGCAGACAAGCACACCAAGCGCGAGGAGGTCAAAGAGCTGCTGCGTACGCTGGAGAGCACGCACAGTGACCTGCGCAAGCATATTTTCGGCGCGATGCAGCGCTATCCCCTCGGCGGCTGGGGCAAAATATCGCACACGGCGCAAGACGGCAAGGACTCATCTCCGGAAAGCAGCACGTCTGCGGAGCAATAGCAAGCAAGAAGACAGTCATTCCATAGGACAGCAGAGGGCTTACCGCCTGCGTAAAGCACGGTAAGCCCTTTTATTTTACTTGGTTTTTTCCTCATCTGCAAGATAACCTATCGAACGAGTGTGACAAGTGCGCTGATGAGAAGAATGGACAGTCCGTTGGATATAAGTACGGTGCTCATATGGAGCAAACCCATCAGCCGACCCTGCAGCGGCGCGCGCAGATGCTCGGGCGCGGCGCACACCGCATTTGCGGCAAGCATTTGGTTGACCGGAAAGCCCATGACCGAGTTCATCGTCAGCACAATACCCGCGTAGCGGCTGAGGCCGAAAAAGCGCGCCAAGCCCGCGCCGCAGGCTATGAGCACCGCCGAGCCGACCAGCAGCGCGGTGAGCGTGGGCGCGACGAGCGAAAGCAGCTTGGGCAGCGGCGTATTCGCCAGATTGTTCGCCATCAGCCCCATCAGGCTGAGAATAAGCAGCCCGTACGCGTCACATTTGAAAAGCGGCGCGCGGTCGATGAGCCCGAGGTTCCCCACGAGGATGCCGAGCAGCAGCGCCGTGATGTTCGGGTTTATGTTCATGCCCTTGAGCGCCGTGCCTTGCAGCGCGTAATTGAACACCGCCACGATCATGACAAGCCCCAAATAATAAGCGGGTGTCTTATACTGCTGCGGAATTTTGCCGACCGGCCCGAACGCGGGAGCCTGTGGCCCGCCATGCGCGCCGCCTCTTTTTTAAGCGCCCATATGACGACGGGCACGGAAAACAGCCCCTGAAACATGAAAATCATCCACGGATAAAACGAAATTTCCGGCCTTACCGACGATACCCAGCGCGAGCCGATGGCGCACGACGCGCCGCCGCCCACCACCGAACCGGGGGCGAGCAGCGCGAGGTCGCGCCCGATGAGGGGCGGCAGCACGGCAAGGCAGACGGCCGCCATGACAAGCGCAGACAGGGTGCAGAGCAGCGCCTCTTTCTTGTGCGAAAGCAGCTGCGGTATGTCGACCATCGTGCCCGAATGAACGACAAGCACGTTGAACGCGATGGTGCCGACCGCCACCATATTGGCGGCAAGCAGCATGTCTTTGGGCAGAAGTCCCGTGGCGAAACCCGCGGCAAACAGCACGCCGAACAGCAGCGGCATCGGCACGAGCGAGCGCAGGCGCGTCGCCGCCGTTTGCGAAATGAAAACAATGAGCAGAAAAACCAAAAAGCTCTGCGCAAAACTCCATGTATAAGTGGGCATCGGCGTTCAACCTTTCTTTGTCTGTTGCGTTCGGTTTGCATAGATTTTCGGCTCCCGCTGCGACGCGGGAGCCGAAAACGGATATGAGGGAGGTATCGGTTAGTGAGTGGCGCCTCTTCCGCTGCCGCCGACGACGATATCGTCGTCGCAAATCGGCTGCAGGAAGTTTTCGGGCGGCGTGTACGGGATATAGGGCATAAGCAGATAGGACGGATGATCCTTATCGCGATAAATCTTATAATTGATTGTATTGCAGCTCGGGATGGGGCCGAGGTGGCTCATCTTGGCCTCCCACGCGTGTTGCTGGTGCTCGAAGTTATCCATCGCCTTGATTTCAAGCTCGATGCATGTGCCGGGCGCAAACACCATGCCGATGGGGTTGACCTCGATGACATATTCGCGGATCTCGCCCGGCGTGACGGGTTCGCGCCTCGAGTAATCGTGCACCGGGCGGCCGATCTCGCTCTTTTCGCGGTCGAGCGGATAGCTGCATTTGAGCTGACCCGTACGGCAGACCGGCATACGCGTGCCGCCCGCCGTGATCTGCCAGACCTTGACGATGAGGTTGGCGTCGAGCGCGTCAATCGAAGCCCACAGGTGGAGCTCGATGGGGCCGGTAAACTCGGTGGGCATGCTCAGACGGTCGGTGCGGTAGCACAGGCTTTCGACCTCGGTCGTGATATGCGGCGGGCGATGGGTAAAGCTGTCGGGCGGGAGGCTGCCCTCCGCCGCCGGTTCCCATCGCATCTGTCCGAAGGTGTGCAGATAGAGCTTCTTCCAGTTGGTGCGCGCGAGCGGCCACTCGTGCTCATAGCGGTAGCCGCGCCCGATGATGTTAAGCTTCATCGGCGGCTCTTCGGTGATGCCGGTATCGACGCCCTTGAGCCAGTGGTCATACCAGCGCAGGCATTCCTCATCCATAAAACGGTAGGGTAGCTCCATGCCGTTATAGCCCTCCATAACGCCGCAGCGCTTATAACCCTTCGTCTCCTTCGAGTTCATGGAGTTG
>MEFT01000027.1 GCA_001725215.1 Clostridium sp. SCN 57-10 | reverse complement strand
GACAAGCTGCCCACCGTGCGCGAGCTGGCGGCACAGCTTGGCATCGCGCGCGGCACCATCAAGCGCGCATATGACGAACTGGAGAGCCGCGCCGTCATCGAAATGACGCAGGGCCGCGGCACGTTTGTCGCGCGCCGCGAAGAGCGGCCCGACAGCCGCAAAGAACGCGCGATGGCCGCCATCGACACGCTGCTCGGCGAGCTGGAGGATATGTCGTTTACCACGCGCGAAATCTCCATCTTTTTCGAGCTCAAGCTGCGCGAGCGCGTGCAGCGCGGCTTTGACCTGCAGGTAACCGTTGTCGACTGCTGTTCCGAGTCGCTCTCTCAGCTTGCCGATCAGCTGTATGACATCGACGGCATCGACATTTATAAATGCGAGCTGTCCGACGTGGTCGCCTATCCGTATAAGCTGGGCGACGGCATGGATCTCGTCGTCACCACCGCGGCACATTATGATGCGCTTGAGCAGATTGTGGGGCGCGGCAAGCTGGCGCGCATCGCGCTGCACCCATCGGCGCGAACGCTTGTCGAGCTGGCGCGCCTGCCGGACGGCGCGCGCCTTGGGCTGATGAGCGCGTCTGCGCGGTTTGCCGGAGCGATGCGCCGCACCTGCGACTTCGCGTGCCCGCGCGTTTCGCCGCGCGGCGTGCGGCTCTTCGGTTCGGACGAATGCGCTGATGACTTTTTAGCCGACTGCGACGCCCTTTTGCTGCCGCGCGGCTATGAGCAGATGTGCGCGCGCGAGGAAAGCGAGCGCATCGCTGCATTCGCGCACGGACATTGTGTGATACGCTATGAGCTGGAGATCGACGAGGGCTCGTTTCTCGCCGTGTCGGAGCGCATCGCGGCGGCCAAGGCCAAAAAGCGCCGCACGGGCAACGATTGACGGCCGAAACGGCCTTTGCAACCGATGGTTGATAGAATATTCCACGCTTGGTTGCGCCAAAGCGGGGCGATTCAACCGCCGCTCCATTCCGTCGGATGCGTGCGAGCGGTAAGATGGTATCACTACATAAAGGAGCGTGGGAACCATGAGCACAACCATAGGTAAAAAAATCGGCGAGCTGCGCCGCGAGCGCGGCTTCACACAGGAAGAACTGGCAGAGCGCCTCAGCGTGTCGCCGCAGGCAGTGTCCAAATGGGAGAACGACCTGTCGTGCCCCGACATCATGCTGCTGCCCGCCCTTGGCGACCTGTTCGGCGTCAGCGTCGACGCGCTGCTGTCGCGCGAGCGCGCGCCCGACGTGCAGCTGCTGCCCCCAGACCGCAAGCGCAGCTTTGACACGCTTGTTCTGCGCATCTGCGTCAATTCGTCCGAGGGCGACAAGGTGCGCGTCAACCTGCCGATGCCGCTCGTCAAAATCGGCATTGAAATGGGCCTCAGCCTGTCGCAGGTGTCCGGCAGCGTCAAGCTGCCCGACATCGACCTTGCGCAGGTGCTCGCCCTTGTCGAGCGCGGGCTGATCGGCAAGCTGGTCGAGATCGAGAGCAGCGACGGCGACACCGTGGAAATTGTGGTAGACTGACATGCGCATTCTGGTGCATGCAGCGGGGGACAAGACGATCCGCGTTGTTTTTCCCACCCGCTTGCTGTTCAACAGCTTGACGGCGTTGCTTGCCAAGACGGCCGTTCAAAAATACGTGCCGGGTGAAGCGGGCGCGCATCTGCAGGCGCACGACATACGCAGGCTGATGCGCGAACTGAACCGCATGAAGCGCATTCACCCGCACCTGGAGCTTGTTTCGGTCGACAGCGCGGACGGCGACCATATTCGGATTACATTATAACGGAGGAAGTGCGACATGGGGCGAAGCGAGGTGGCGGAATTTACCGTCATGTGCATGGTGTATGACAGCGACGGCAACATTTTGGTGCAGGAGCGGCTTAACCCCGACTGGCCGGGCATTACGTTTCCCGGCGGGCACGTCGAGCGCGGCGAGGCGTTTGCCGACGCCGTCACGCGCGAGGTGCTGGAGGAAACAGGGCTTGTGATCGAAGCGCCGCGGCTGTGCGGCGTCAAGCAGTTTCAGACAAAGGACGACGCGCGCTACGTCGTGCTGTTTTACAAAACCGACCGTTTTTCGGGTACGCCGACCGGCTCCGACGAGGGCCGCGTTTTTTGGATTCCGCGCGCCGCGCTGCGCGAGTATACGCTTGCGCACGATTTCGAGCGGATGCTTGAGGTGTTTGAGCGCGACGATTTAAGCGAGTTTTGCTATCAGCGCCGCGACGACGCGTGGCATCTGCGCCTGCTGTAACCCAGAAGGTGACGGCAAACGCAAGCCCAAATTAACGCAAACAAAATATGACAAAATCGCACAGGAATACTCCTGTGCGATTTGTGTTCTTGTGAAAGGGACAAGCCCAAGGAGGTCGACGAAGGCCGTTGACTTGCGCTGTCTGATGCAACATGAAAAAAATATCTCTTGCGCTGCAGGTTACGGACGTCTGGTTTTCCGTTCGATGCCGCAAACAACTTACCTCTTGACAATCTAAAAAATTAGACTATAATAAGAGCATTCATATAGTCTATTTTTTTGGACTATATCATTTATTTGAAGGGCGGCCATGTATGGATCATGCAAAACTTATTTTGAACCCGGCAAGATATCGTATTTTACAGTATATTCGCGTTCACAAGAATGCACGGGCACTGGACCTAATTGAAAATCTGAAGGATATTCCCCGCGCAACAGTGTATCATCATCTTAGCATTTTAGAAAAACATCAGGTCATCCAAGTGGTCGATGAAACTCGGGTTCGAGGCACGGTGGAAAAAACCTACGCCATCAAGGAGGATTTCAGCTTTGCAGACGGAGACAATGCTTCGGCGCTCTCCACGGCTTTTCATCTGGAGTCGATGCAGGAGATGAACAAATATTTCGAAGACAAGCGTAATGACTACCGCAAAGACAATGTCTTATTTACCTCCATCATGCTAAATGTGACGGAACAGGAATATGCGCAGCTGCTGCAAGAGATTGCTGATGTGGTGAGCCCCTATATCAATCATAAGCCGGGTGATGGCCGCGCGCTGCGGAAATTGTCTATTATCTCTGCTCCACCAAACAAGAGCAAGCCTTGATGCTCTGGCCAAGCCATGTGCTGCTTGACTATCCGGCTGTAACGCATCACAAAATCGACCGCAAAAAAAATTTTGCGTTCTTATGCTAAAACGAATCAAATGAAGGAGCGTGGGAACGATGAATCGCAATCACACGGAAATCTACAAAAACTTAGCGGCATTTACCCTTTTTATCCTCTTTATAGCCGTTATTCTGTTCATCATCCGAGGCGCTGTGTCGACGTGGACATATGCGGCCATGGTCATAACCGTGGGGATCTTGATTGCCGTTTTCGCCTATCGCACGATGATATGGTGTGCTCGGTTTAAAAACAATGGAGCAAATGAGAGGGATGTCAAAAGAAAATACACGAACTTGGGTGTAAAGATAATCCCACCATCATGATGATACATGGCGGTGGAAACGCGTGGTGGAATTACCTGCGGCAAGCCGAAGCGTTGTCCGATCGGTTTCATGTGATACTGCCCACGCTGGATGGACACGGCGAGGAATATGCGACAGAGTATATCTCCACGGAGGACACCGCGGATCGGCTGCTTGCCTATATTGAGCAAAACTGTTCCGGCGGGCTGTATGCTTTGTGCGGCATATCGCTGGGCGGTCAAATCGTCATGGAGCTGCTCTCCAGAAAGCCGGATTTGGCAAAAAAGGCAATCATTGACGGAAGCATCTGTTATCCAAATCCGCTCATGGCTCGCTTTTGCATCGCAACGGTTTGGCTGTTTGGCGGATTAATGTTTGGAGAAAGAGCTTGCCGTTTTCAAATGAAGATATTATCGAAAACTCCCTTGCGGTATCCCGAAGAAATCCAAAAATACTATATGCAGGATATGCCGCGACTGAGAAAGCAGACCCTTTATGCTCTGTACCGCACCTATATGATGCAATATACACTCAAAAAGAGCGTGCAGGATACGACGGCAAAGGTGATGTACTGGTACGGCGAAAAGGAGATGGCGTGCGTCAAGAAGTCCGCAAAGCTGTTCCAATCTTATGTGCCATCCTGCGAAATATATGAAGCCAAGGGCTGCAATCACGGATACTTGGCATTGTATCTGCCTGAGCAATGGCTGAAGGTTGCAGAGCCGTTTTTGGATGGCCTTGAATAAAAGCTTCTTCCGCATACGGTATCAGTCTGCTCTCCCTCTCAGTTTGTGGAAAAAGCTGCCGCATGGAGCTCATCCATTGGCATATCGGCGTTTTAGGATTACCTCTGTGCGGTTTACTTATTTGACTGACGCCGCGAGGTGTCTTTTCTTTTGATTTTCAGCATTCCTATGGACGGGGATAAATGCCCCTAAGCATCCCCCCTTTCGGTCTTAGTCGATTACATTAAAGTTTACGTCGCGATAGCGCACCAGTGCATCAGCCATTTCATAGCCATACTCCATGGCGAACGCCTCAAGCACATGGGCGGCAAGCAGCGCGCCGCGGCTGCCGTAAACGGCGGTGAACACCTCCGCATAGGCATAAAACGCGTGCGCGCAGTGGTATACAAACGGGCGCAGGCAGTTTTGCGGCTTCTCGGCGGGCGCCATACCCGCGCCGCCTCTGCGGCAATGCAGACAATGGTCGCGGTTTTTGTGCATGACGTGCAGCACGTCATAGCGAAGCTCGGGATTAAACCCGCGCACGATCGATGCATCGAGCACGGCGCAATAGTCCTCCGCGCCATCGGCAAGCCCCATGGCAAGATACTGCTCGCTCCACTCGCAGTGGGGGATGCGCAGGTAACTGTCGCTGTTTTCGTCCCATGTTTCTACGGGTGCGCCGCTCGCAGAGAGTGCCTGCTCGGTCGGCTCCCACTCGCAATAGTCGCGATAGGCGGCGAAGTCGAGCGTACGTCCGTCGCGCAGGGCGCGCTGCGCCATACGCGCGCCGCGCTGCTCCGCATAGCGCTGGGTGGCGCGGCGGAACACGGCGCGGGCGTCGGCAAAGCCGCCGTCGCGCAGCATTTCATAATATTTTGCCGTGATGAAGGCATGGTGCCGTTCGGTAAAGTGCATCAGTGCTTCCTCCCGTCCTTATGCTGCCCGCGGCGCGCTATTTGCGGCGCAGGCGAACCGAATAATCAATGACTTCGCGCTCATAGTCCTCCGTCATATACGGCGAAGCGAGCAAGAAGTCGGCCGTGGCGCGGTTGGTCGCAACGGGGATGTTGTAAAGCGCCGCGATGCGAAGCAAGGCCTTGACGTCCGGGTCGTGGGGCTGCGCCGTCAGCGGGTCCCAGAAAAAGATCATCAGGTCAATCTTGCCCTCGACGATACGCGAGGCGATCTGCATGTCGCCGCCGAGCGGGCCCGAGTTAAGCGGCGTGACGGGCAGCGAAAGCTCGCTCGCGATGAGGCGCGAGGTCGTGCCCGTGCCGCACAGGAAGTGATACGCGAGCTTTTCTTTGTTTTCGCGCGCCCAGTTCACCATATCCTGCTTGCGGCCGTCATGCGCGACGAGCGCGATGCGCTTTTGCTTTCCCATTTCGATGCGGATAGTATCGCTGTATTCCATACGAATCCCTCCTGTCTATATTCGAAGGGGGAGTGGGATCCCCCCTTTAAGCACTTATCTTCCGCAGCAATGCTTATATTTCTTGCCGCTGCCGCAAGGGCAGGGATCGTTGCGGCCGATCTTGGCGCCTTTTTTGACCGGCTGGCGGGTCAGCGTGCCATCGCCGCTCGTGCCGCTCTCTTTGGCGACCTTTTCACGCACGGGGCCGCCCTGCTGGAACGTAGCGACGAACACAAGACGCGCCGTTTCGTCCTGCACCTCGCTGATCATCGCATCGAACATCTCAAAGCCCTGGCGCTTATACTCGACAATTGGGTCGGTCTGGGCATAGGCGTTGAGGCCGATTCCACGGCGCAGCTCGTGCATGGCATCGATGTGATCCATCCACTTGCTGTCGACGGTACGCAGCAGCACAACGCGCTCGAGCTCACGCATGACCTCCGAGCCGATGGCATTTTCCTTGCTCTCATAGACGCGCATGGCGCGCTTTTTCAGCTCTTCGGCAATATCATCAGGCGTCAGCGTTTCAAGCTTCTCGGCTGTATAGACAAGCTCGCCGGGCAGCAGGAATATGCGCGTAAACCGCGCCACGAGCGCCTCTGCCTGCACGACGCTAAGATGCTTGCTGCCGCCCGCCGCCTCAAGCACGGCGCGGTCGATGCTTTTTTCGATCATGCCCATGATCTGGGTGTGGATGTCGTCACCGTCGAGCACCTGCGCGCGTTGGCCGTAGATGATCTCGCGCTGCTTGTTCATCACATCGTCATACTCAAGCACCGATTTACGCGACTGGAAGTTGCGTCCCTCGACCTTGCGCTGCGCGTTTTCAATCGCGCCCGACAGGATTTTATGGTTGATCGGCTCGTCTTCGGCAAGACCGGAGGCGCTGATGATGCCCGTCACGCGCTCCGAGCCGAACAGGCGCATGAGATCGTCCTCCAGCGAGAGGTAAAACACGCTTTCGCCCGGGTCGCCTTGACGGCCCGAACGGCCGCGCAGCTGGTTGTCAATGCGGCGCGACTCATGCCGCTCTGTGCCGAGGATGCACAGGCCGCCCGCGTTTTTGACGAACTCGGCGTCGGCGCGCGTCGCCTCCTTGTGGAAGGCAAGGCGCTCGGCGTAGAGGGCGCGCGCGGCAAGCAGCTCTTCGTCGTTCGTTTCGGCGTAGCCGCTCGCTTCGTTGATCATTTCCTCCGAACAGCCCTGCTTTGCAAGGTCTTCGCGCGCCATATATTCGGGGTTGCCGCCCAGCTTGATATCGGTGCCGCGGCCCGCCATGTTGGTCGCGATAGTCACGGCATAGGGACGGCCGGCCTGCGCGACGATGAACGCTTCTTTTTCGTGATGCTTGGCGTTGAGCACCTGATGCTTGACGCCTTTTTTCTTGAGCATCGACGAGAGGATCTCACTCTTTTCGATGGACACGGTACCAACGAGCACCGGCTGACCCTTCGCAGCGCACTCTTCAATTTTGCGGATGGCGGCGGTAAATTTGCCGTGCTCGGTGCGGAACACCTCGTCGGGTCGGTCGATACGCGCAAGGGGGCGGTTGGTCGGTATTTCGATGACGTCGAGTTTATAGATGTGGCGGAACTCGTCTTCCTCAGTGAGGGCGGTACCCGTCATGCCGGAAAGCTTATCATACAAACGGAAGAAGTTTTGGAACGTGATGGTCGCCAGCGTGCGGCTTTCGCGCAGCACCTTGACGCGCTCTTTCGCCTCGATGGCCTGATGCAGACCCTCTGAATAGCGGCGGCCGACCATCATGCGTCCCGTAAATTCATCTACGATGATGATTTCGCCGTCGCGCACAACGTAGTCGACGTCGAGCTTCATGCAGCCGCGCGCCTTAAGCGCTTGGTTGATATGGTGCATCAGCGTCGAGTTTTCGGGATCGGTTAGCGTTTCGACGTTGAAGTATTTCTCCGCCTTGGCGACGCCGCGCGGCAGAATGGTCGCCGTTTTGGCCTTTTCGTCGATCAGATAGTCGGCGTCAAGGTGATCCTGGCTCTCTTTTTCGTCGACGTCGACCATGGTCAGCGGCGTAAGCCCCTGCACGAACTTGTCGGCGATTTCATACATCTGCGTCGATTTTTCGCCCTGACCAGAAATGATAAGCGGCGTGCGCGCCTCGTCAATGAGGATCGAGTCGACCTCGTCGACGATGGCGAAGCGATAGCCGCGCTGCACGCGCTCTTCCTTGTAAATGGCCATGTTGTCGCGCAGATAGTCAAAGCCCAGCTCGTTGTTCGTGCCGTAGGTGATGTCGGCGTTATAGGCTCTGCGGCGCTCGTCGCTGTCCATGTCGTGTATCACAACGCCGACCGAAAGGCCGAGGAAGCGGTAGATTTTGCCCATCCAGTCGCTGTCGCGCTTGGCAAGGTAATCGTTGACCGTGACGATGTGCACGCCCGCGCCGGTCAGCGCGTTGAGGTAAGCGGGCAGCGTGGCAACGAGCGTTTTGCCTTCACCGGTTTTCATTTCGGCTATGCGCCCTTGATGCAGGATGATGCCGCCGATGAGCTGCACACGGTAGGGGAATTCGCCCAGCACGCGGCGCGCCGCCTCGCGGCAGGTGGCGAATGCCTCGGGCAGGATAGCATCAAGCGTTTCGCCGGCGGCGAGGCGTGCCTTCAGGGCGGGCGTCTGTCCGCGCAGCTCCTCGTCGGTCATTGCGGTGTAAGTCGGCTCAAGCGCCTCGATGGCGCGAACGATCGGCTCTATGCGCTTAAGCTCCTTCTGAGACGTATCCCCGAAAAGCTTTTTCAAAAAAGTGCTTGCCATAGCGTTTCTCCTTTATTAATCAAGGTCTATCTGGCCGTATTCTCGCTATATTGTAGCACATTTTTATGGAAAAGAAATAAAAAGTTTGTAAAATGAACGTTCAGCATTTGATTTTGCGCGCATTGCCAAACGATCTGCGCCACTTCCCTGACGCGCTCGCAAATGGCTCGCTATCCGCCCTTTGGATTTCAGGGAGTTTTCTGCCTTTGATTGCGCACGGGGGCGAAAGCTGATAGACTGGACGCAGGAAAATGGGAGGTATGCGTATGAAGCCATATGTATTTGATCCGCAAAATCCGTGGGAGAATTGCGAATTTGTGCTGCACAAGCGAGATTTTAAGCCGCATGAGGGCATGACCTTGGTCGAGAAGCCGTTTGAGGCCGATTTGATACAAAGCTATTGCCGCTTGCTCGACGAGGCGTTTTCCTTTCAGCGTCCGCCCGGCACGCCGGAGGGCACGCTCGCATATATGAAGGATTTAGCCGGGCAGGAGCACTTTATTGAATCGTTTCGTGCCTTTTGGCAGGAGGAGAGGCTCGTCGGTTTTTACTGGCTGCGGGAAAACGAGGTTGACAAGCTTGTCGTTTCCCCCGCCTGCCAAGGCCGGGGGCACGGCGTTGCGCTGTTGACCCACGCCCTCGCGGAGATCTTCAAAAGGTATGAGGAAGCCTGCCTCACCTGCCTGCTGCAAAACGAGCGGGGGCTTATGTTTTACCGCAAATATGGCATGACCATAGTGGAGTAAGCATGCATGCGGTGCCTGCTTGACGCGCCGCCGCGAGCGGTGTATCATAGCTTTAACACGACAAAGCAAAGGAGCGCCATTATGATTCGTGAAACAACCCGGCTCATTCGCGCCTCTGTCTGCGGCGAGCGGGCGATGCGCACCGTCTGTGACGTTGCAACCCATCACCGCATTCAGGCTTCGCCCGGCTATCGCGCTGCCGCCGCCTATTGCCGCGACCGCCTCGCGGAAGACGGCATTTCCGCCGAAGTCCTTTCCTACCCGGCGACGACGTCTGCCCGCTTTTTCACCACCCACTCGTTTGAGGAATGGAGCTGCCGCGCCGCGCGGTGCGAGCTTGTTTCGCCGCAGCGCGAGCTTCTGGCCGACTTTGCGGCCGACCCCGTTTCGCTCATTCAGCGCAGCGCACCGTTTGACCGGCGGGACGAACCGCTTGACGTATATCTGATGGACAAGGGCAGCGACGAAAGTGCCTATAAGCACGCCGAGCTGCGCGGCAGGATTTTGCTCGTACGCGATGATTTCAATGCCTACCTTTGGGCGGTGCGCAAATATGGCGCGCTCGGCTTTATCACCGACCACGCCGTGACCAATCAAAATCGCGACCGCTGCGACCTGCACGATACGCGCAAATACACCTCGTTCTGGTGGCGCAATCCGTCTTACCCGCAAGTGTTCGGTTTTGTGCTTACGCCGCGCGCGGGCGACCGCCTTGCGGCGCTTTGCCGCACCATGCGGGAGGAGGGAGCATACCCACAGGTCACCTGCTTTGTGGACGCCAAGCTCTATGACGGCTCGCTTGAGGTTGTTTCGGCGCTGCTGCCCGGCGAGACCGACGAGGAAATTTCCATCGTCGCCCACCTATGCCACCCGCGCGCCTGCGCGAACGACAACGCAAGCGGCGTCGCCTGCGGCATGGAGGCTATGCGCGTGCTGCGCGAGCTGACCGAGAGCGGCCGCCTGCCCCGCCTGCGGCGCGGCGTGCGCCTGCTTCTTGTGCCCGAAATGACGGGGACGTCCGCCTATCTCGCAGGAACGGGCGCGCGCGCCCATAAAATGCTGGCCGCACTCAATCTTGACATGGTGGGCGGGCGGCAGTCCAAGGGCTACGGCCCGCTGACGATCAGCGGGTTACCACGCGCGCTGCCCTCTTTCGTCACCGAGCTTGCCTCTCTTGTTCTCGACGAGCTTAGGCGCGAAATGCCCGGGCTGATGGGCGAAGCCGACAGCGTTCCGATGTTTAACAGCTTCATCGCGCCGTTTTCGCTGGGCAGCGACCACTATATCCTGTCCGACCCCAGCATCGGCGTTCCCACGCCCATGTTGGGGCAGTGGCCCGATCTTTATTATCACACGAGCGGCGACACGCCCGATGTAATTGACCCCGACATGCTGCGCCGCAGCGCAGCGCTTGCCGCCGCTTACGCCTATCTGCTTGCAAACTTCTCCGAGCGCGACATTCCGCAGCTGTTCGGACGCATGTTCACCACCATGACAGCCGAGGTCGAGCGCGAGCTCGGTCTGGCGCTTGAGGGTGTGACCGACGGCAACGCGCTTGACAGCGCCGTTGACCACATTGCGGATTTCTACCGCGATGCATGCCGCGACGTGCGCCGCTTTGTCGATTCGCCGCGCGTCGAACAGCTGGTGGAAAGCGAGCGCACCCGCATGGGCGAGGCGGCGCGCGATATGCTGGACCGCTATTTCGAGCTGACGGGCGCCAAGTCGCGCCCGCTCAAGGTCACGCCGGACGGCGCCGTGCCTGTGCGGCTTGTGCCCGCCCCGCTCGATCACCTGGAAACAGCGCCGGAGGGCAGCCCCACGCTTCAGCGCGCACTCGAGCAGTATAAGCGCGACTTCCGACCGGGGCTTGTACGCGCCGAGCTGGCAGAAACGCTGATTCCGTATTATGTCGATGGCACGCGTACCGTCGCCGATATTTTCCGTGCGGTTTATTGCGACTGCCACGGCGGCAGCCAGCGGTCGGTGCGCGCCTATCTCGACCTGCTTGTCAAGCTTGGTTATATCGCGATGAAGTAGGGTGTGGCAGTCTGCGGGGAGCAGACGGTGCGCTCCGCGCGGGGGTTTTCCGCTTCGCGGAGGACGAAAATTACGCGCTCCCCGCTGTGGGGTTACTTTTTGTTTGCGCAAAAAGTAACCAAAAACGCCCGTCGTGCGGTTTGCTTCCGCAAACCTACCACGCCGAATTGGCTTCTCCGGCAGCCTGCGGGGTGCCGTCACGGCAAAAGCACGGCGCGTGACGCGCCGAGACCGACTGCGAAGCAAAGATGAGCTTCGGGTCTTCCGCACGCACGGTCAGGCACAAGGAAGGGCGGCGTCTGCCACGGCGATACACCTGCGAGGTTTGCAAAGTACGGCGCCGCGATTTGCCGCGGAGTCTCCTTCCGAGGTCATCTGAGGGCCTTTCCGCCGCGATGGTTTGCGTTCGCCGCCCCTGCGGCGGCGTGTTTTGGTTGCTTTTCCATGAGAAAAAGTAACTCTAAGCGAAGCGTCTACCCCGCGCGAAGCACGTTTTACACAAAAACAAAAGCAGGCATCAAACGATGCCTGCTTTTTGCGTTTATTCTGCTTATCGAATCTCGCACACTTCGTCAAACGCCTTGCGGTTGCGCTCGCGTCCCGCTTCGGCGGGGTAGCCGAGCGGCGTGACGGCGACGGGGATATAGTTTCCCGGCAGACCGAGCACGTCTTTCACGCGGTCGGCGTAAAAATGCCCCAGCCAGCAGGTGCCAAGCCCCAGCTCGCAGGCGCGCAGCATGACGAACGACATCGCGATCGAACAATCGACACTCGAACGGTGCTGGTTGCACGACATCACGGAATCCTCCGTAGCGCAGATCACAAGGCTGACCGGCGCCTCCATCACGCTCGTCTGCCCGCCGCATGCCTCAACCATCGCGGGGCGAAGCGCCTTATCGGTCACGGCGATAAACTTCCAGCTCTGCATATTTTTCGCGCTCGGCGCAAGGCGCGCCGCTTCAAGCACCTCGTGCAGCACCTCCGGCTCGATGTCGCGGTCCTGATACTTACGAATGCTGCGGCGTGCGTCAATCGCTTCCTTTACCGTCATAAACATACTCCTTTCGGCTGTGTGAATCGATTATTTCTCCACCATGATGTGCAGAATTTCCTTGTCGGTTTCGCGCATACCCTCGCGCGCCATACGGCCTACCTCAGCGATCGTGCGGTCTACGCCCTTTTTCACGATGCCGTCTCCGTCATAAAACTGCTGTCCGTTTTTATACATCTCGTAACCCATGAGACCCGCGTCGACGGCGGCGGCGATTTTGCCCGCGCAAGAGGGCTTCGCGCCGTCGCACACCATGCCCGCCAGAATGGCGAGGGCGTTTACGATGGTATGCGAAATCGCATCATACCGCTCGCCGTCCAGATAGGCGATGCCGCTTGCCGCGCCGCACCCTGCGCTCGTCGCGCCGCAGAAGGCGGAAAGGCGGCCGATGCCCGTCTTCTGATGAATGGTGATGAGGTCGGACACAACGAGGGCGCGCATCAGCATATCCTCGCTCGCACCGATGACACGCGCGTATTCAATGACGGGCAGAGACGCCGTCATACCCTGGTTTCCGCTGCCCGACACAATGACGACCGGCTTTTCGCAGCCGCTCATGCGGGCATCCGATCCGGCGGCGGCCGCCGCCTTGACGCGCGCCTTATAATCGCTGCCGCCCGCGCGCAGCAGCACCTTGCCGATTTGCGCGCCCCAGTCGCCCGTCAGCCCCTCGGCCGAAATGGCGCTGTTATACTCAATCTGCCGCCCGATGACCGAACGCACGTCGTCCAGATCGACGGTGTCGGCAAAATCGATGATGCTCTCGACGTCGAGGCACGAACGGTCGGTCATGCCCTTGCCAGCGCCCTCGTCTGGCGAGGCGGTGAACACAGCTTCGCCGTTTTTTATAATCTCTATGATGTTGGTGTGAAAATTCGTAATGGTGACCGACGCGCTCTCCGCGCCGGCATAGAGCGTAACCTTGATATAGAACACAATGTCGCCCGTAAAGGGGGTAACGCGAATCTCATGCGTCTCCATAAACGCGCGGATGCCCGGCTTCTGCTCCTGGGTGATGGATGCCACCACCTCAAGCACCGCATCGGCATTGCCCGCGACGACACCCGCCGCGACCGACGCTTCAAGCCCTTTAAGCCCGCCCGTATTGGGCACGACGACGCTCTTCACGTTTTTAATGATGTTTCCGCTGACGACCAGCTCGCACCGGTCGGGCAGCACGCCCAGCACCGCACGCGCACGCGCACTCGCATACGCTACGGCGATGGGCTCGGTACACCCCATAGCGGGCAGCAGCTCTTCGTTCAGTATCTGAACGAACGCCGCATACTTTCTGTCTTCTTTTCTCATGTTTTTCGCTCCTTATCGTGTCTTTTTCACACCAAAAATGCTGTTTGGTCATGCTTATCATAAATCGCGAGGCGCGCAAAGTCAAGCGTGCAACCTACCGGAATTCGACGGCACCCGTCGTTTCGTCCATCGACTCGACAATGGCAAGCGATTCAAGGCGATATCCCTGCGCTCGAATGCGCGCGCCGCCCTCCTGAAAACCCTTTTCGATGGCGATGCCGATGCCCGCGACCGTCGCGCCCGCCTGCTCCACGATACCGCACAGCCCGGAAAGCGCGCTGCCGCTCGCCAGAAAATCGTCAACGATGAGCACGCGGTCGCCCTCGTGCAGAAACTTTTTCGACACGACGACGTCATACGTCCGCTTACGCGTGAACGATTCGACCTGCGCGGCATAAACGCCACCGTCTACGTTGACGCTCTGCGTCTTTTTGGCAAAGACGACGGGCACGCCGAACTGCTGCGCCGCAAAACAGGCAAGCGCAATGCCGGACGCTTCAATCGTCAGGACAAGGTTTATGTCCGCGTCGGCAAACAGGCGGCGCAGCTCGCGCCCCATCTCATTGAGCAGCGAAACATCAAGCCGGTGGTTCAAAAAGCTGTCGACCATCAGCACGTTTCCCGGTTTCACGGCGCCGTCGCGCACAATGCGTTCTTCCAAAAGCCGCATGGTATCCTCCTTGTGGCAGCCCGCTGCGGCCGCGCCATATTCATTTATTTTACCCATAAAAGCAGCGCATTTACTATACCACACCGCGCGGCGCGGCGCAAGAAAGGTGTTGACATTTGCGGCACGGTTGTTATAATTAAGGTATAAGAGTAAATACTATTTTACTATTAGTAAAAGGAGAGTATGCCATGAATACCAAGAAAATGGTCATGATCCCTGGGCCGACGCCGGTCGTAAAGTCGATTCAAGATGAGATGGGCCGCGAGATGCAGGCCTTTGGCGACCCCCGCTTTGTCGCCGACTATAAAAAGCTGATCGCCGATCTGGGCACGCTGCTTAACTGCTCGGGGGCGACGTTTCCCCTCGCGGGCACGGGCACGCTGGCGATGGAAATGGCGATTGCGAACACGACGCGCCGCGGCGACAGCGTGCTCATCATAAGCCACGGCTTCTTTGGCGACCGCTTCATCGAGATCTGCGAGCGCAAGGGACTCCAGGTCGACGTGATGCGCGCCGAGTGGGGGCAGATCATCCCCGTACGCGACATTGAGGAAAAGCTGAAATCGAAGCGCTATGCGGCGATGACGGTCAGCCACGTTGACACGGCGACCGGCGTGTGCGCGCCCATCGCCGAAATCGGCGAGATGGCCGCGCGCGTGTCACCCGAGACGATTTATATCGTGGACGGCGTCGCCGCTACGGCGGGCGAGTTTGAGGATGTGGACGGCATGGGCATCGACATCCTGTTCACCGGCTCGCAGAAGGCGTTCGGCGTGTGCCCCGGCATGTTCGTGCTGTGGGCGAGCCGCAAAGCACTTGCGCGCCGCGAATCGCTCGGCATGATTCCCGAATATTACGTTGACTTTGCGAAATGGCTGCCCATCATGGAAAACCCGGCGAAATACTTCGCGACGCCCGCCGTCAACCTCGTTTGGGCGATGGCCGAGGCGACGCGCATCATCATGGAAGAGGGCTATGCGGCCCGCGCGGCGCGCCATCTCAAGAACGCGCGCGCCATGCAGAAGGCGCTTGCGGTGTGCGGCTTTACCGTGCTTGCCGATGAAAATTACCGCGCTGTTACGCTTTCGAACCTTGTCTACCCCGAGGGGCTTGACGATGTGACGTTCCGCAACACGCTCTATGAAGAGGGCATCACCGTTGCGGGCGGGCTTGGGCCTTATGCAGGGCGCATGTTCCGTCTCGGACACATGGGCAACATCGACATCAATGACGAGGTTGCGACGCTCGGCGTCATCGAGCGCGCGCTGCGCCGCTGCGGCGTTGCCGTCGAGCCGGGCAAGGCGGTCGGCGTGTACCTGGCAGAGATGGAGAAATAAAAAGCAAACCAAACGGCGCGCGGAACATTCCGCGCGCCGTTTTTGTGTTTTTGGGTGTTGTGTGTTGGTGAACGGTCGAGGGCGGGCGCGCGCTTCCCGCAGTGATGGTTTGCGGAAGCAAACCCTGCGGCGGCGTGTTTTGGTTACTTTTCCCCGAGGAAAAGTAACTCT
>MEFT01000026.1 GCA_001725215.1 Clostridium sp. SCN 57-10 | reverse complement strand
AGCGCGGCGTGCGAGTTTACCGCCGTCGTGCCCGTTTCGGCGCGCACGGGCGAGGGGCTTGACGTTTTGAAAAAAGAGCTGCGCGCGCTTTGCGTGCCGTCGCCCCAGCTGTTCCCCGATGATATGTACTGCGACCAGCCGGAGCGCCAGCTTGTGGCCGAGCTAATCCGCGAAAAGGCGCTGCGCAATCTCGATAAAGAGGTGCCGCACGGTGTCGCCGTTGAGATCGAGCGCTTTTCCGAGCGCGAGGACGGACTGACCGAGATCGGTGCGGTACTTTATTGTGAGCGCATGAGCCATAAGGGCATTTTGATCGGCAGAGGCGGCTCGATGCTGAAAAAAATCGGCGCCGAAGCGCGCGCCGACATCGAGCAGCTGCTCGACGGAAAAGTATTTCTCGAGCTTTGGGTCAAGGTCAAGGAGGACTGGCGCAACAATCCGAACCAGATCCGTAATTTCGGCTACGAAGAAAGCAGATAGCGGCGCGTAAACCCGCCTGAAAAGCAACCGAAACCGTGTCAAGACCAAAGTTTTTTCCAGATTGTCCGCAAGTTCACTTTGCTAATATGCGGTATGCCGCGAACAATATGGGTGAGGTGAAGCAGATGGACGATAAGCTTTGGACATTATTTTGCAAAACAGGGCTTCCGCAGGCATATTGCCTATATCGCGCGCAGGGAGGAAATCATGCACCTAGTGACGAACGCGCTCGTCATCCGCGCCGCTGACTACAAAGAAAGCGATAAAATTCTGACCGTTTTGACCGACACGCGCGGATTGATGACGGTGAAGGCGCGCGGCGTGCGCCGCAAAAGCAGCCGAAGCGCCCCGGCGGTGCAGCTATTTGCCTATTCATCGATGACGCTGTTTGAGCAGGGCGGGCGCTATACGCTCGACGAGGCGGAAACGCTGGAGCAATTCTCCGGCATGCGCGCCGAGCTTGACAAAATGGCGCTCGCCTCCTACTTTGCCGAGGTGCTCGGCACCGAGGCGGAGGATAACTGCATCGATCCCGACGTGCTGCGGCTCGCGCTGAACTGCCTGTATGCGCTGTCGCAGCCCGACGCGGATCAGAAGAAGCTGAAGGCCGCGTTTGAGCTGCGCTATCTCTCGCTTGCGGGCTACGAGCCGGACTTTACCCGGTGCGACGCGCGCGGCGCATGCGGCGGCAACGCGCTGTGCGAAGCGTGTCGTGCGTCGGGTATGCGCAACGACGGAGCCGTGCTCGGCGCGGCGCGCTATATCGTAAGCTGTGATATGCGCCGCCTGCTTAAGTTTACATTGACTGACGAAGCACTTTCGTCACTTTCCGCGTTTGCCGAGCGCTATTTACTCACCTGCATGGAGCGCAGCTTTAAGACGCTTGCGTTTTATCGCTCGCTTTTGTAAATCGCTTGCCCTAAAGCCCGAAGGGTTTGATATTTCTGTAATCCGCCGATTTTTCTTAAAAATTGGTGAAACGAGGGGAATAGCCGCGCAAAGCGCGGCGCGAAGGGGGAATGCGATTCCCCTTCGAACAGACATTGAGAGGACATATATGGAGCTATACGAAAAATCGCTGCGCACGCTCGAGCTGCCCAAGGTGCTTGAGCTGTTGGCGCAGCAAGCGTCGAGCGAGCTTGCGCGAGAGAAATGCCGCGCGCTGCGTCCGCAGCAAAGCCTGAACCGCTGCGAGCTGCTGCAGCAGCAATGCACCGACGCCGTTTACCTGATGGGACTGCAGGGCAGTCCCGGCTTTGACGGACTGAAAGACGTTTCGGAAGCGACGTCGCGCGCCGAGCGCGGCGGCTCGCTCAGCCCGGTGGAGCTTTTGCGTGTGGCGCAGCTGCTGCGCACGGCGCGCCTGACGCGCGCTTACATAGAAGAGCGCAAGGGCACCCAGACGAGCATTGACGAGCTATTTTACTCGCTTTCGGGCAACAAATATCTCGAAGAGAAGATTGCGCAGGCCATCGTCAGCGAGGACGAAATTGCCGACCACGCCAGTCCGGAGCTGTACGACATCCGCCGCGCGATGCGTGCCGCGTCGAGCAAGGTGCGCGACGTGCTCAACAAAATCATTTCCAGCTCGGCCAACCAGAAAATGCTGCAGGATTCGCTCATTACGATTCGCGGCGGGCGCTACGTCGTGCCCGTCAAAAGCGAATATAAGGGCAGCTTCGGCGGGTTGGTGCATGACGTATCGTCGAGTGGCGCGACGCTGTTCGTCGAGCCGACGGCCGTCGTTGAGCTGAACAATTCGCTGCGTGTGCTGCAAAGCAAGGAGCAGCATGAGATCGAACGTATTCTGGCCGCTCTGTCCGCCGAGGTGGCGAGCTTTGCGGGCGGCATCACGCACGATTACGAAATCCTGTGTGAGCTTGACTTTATTTTTGCGCGCGGCAAGCTGGCCTATAAAATGAAGGCTCTGCGCCCGCGCCTCAACCGCGACGGAAAGACAACGCTGCGGCGCGCGCGCCATCCGCTGCTCGACCCCGACCGCGCCGTTCCCATTACGTTTGACATCGGCGCGCGGTGCGACACTGTCGTTATCACGGGGCCCAACACGGGCGGCAAGACGGTGAGCATCAAAACGCTGGGGCTGCTTACCGTTATGGCGCAGTGCGGCCTGCAGATTCCCGCCGCGGAAGACAGCTCGGTCGCCATTTACGATCATGTGCTTGCCGACATCGGCGACGAGCAGAGTATTGAGCAGTCGCTTTCCACCTTCTCGTCGCATATGCGCAACATCACGGAGATTCTGGAACACGCAGACGGGCATACGCTTGTGCTGCTCGATGAGCTGGGCGCGGGTACCGACCCCGTAGAGGGCGCGGCACTTGCCGTCGCCATCATCGAGGAGCTGCGCGCGCGCGGCAGCACCGTCGCCGCGACGACGCACTACGCCGAGCTTAAAATCTATGCGCTACAGACCGACGGCGTGGAAAACGCATCGTGCGAGTTTGACGTTGAAACGCTGATGCCGACCTATAAGCTGGTGTTCGGTGTGCCCGGCCGTTCGAACGCGTTTGCCATTTCGCAGCGGCTCGGACTGAGCACGCACATCATCGAGCACGCGCAAAAGCGGCTTGACAGCGATAGCAAGCGCTTTGAAGAGGTCATCACTGCGCTTGAGGAAAAGCGCCAGGCAATGGAAAAGCGCCTGGCGGACGCCGAGCGCGACAGCCGCGACGCCGCGGAACGTGCGCGTATTGCCCGCGAGCGGCTTGACACGCTTGAGGGTGAGCGCGAGAAGCTGGTGTATGACGCAAAGCTGAAGGCGCAGGAAATTATCAACAACGCTCGCGCCGCTGCCGACTATGCATTTAACGAAGCAAAACGCATGAAGAAAGAGGTCGAGGAAGGGCGCGACCCCAACCTCGCCGCCGCCCGCGCGGTGCTGCGTGGCAAGCTTTCAGACGCGGAGGAGGCCAATACGGCGCAGCGTGCCGAGCGCCGTGCCATGCCGCTGCCCCGCCCGCTGCAGGCGGGAGACACGGTGGAAATCGCTGCGACAAGAACGCGTGCCACCGTGATTGAAACCCCGAAGAAAGACGAACCGGTGCGCCTGCAGGCCGGCGTTTTGAAAATGGTTGTGCCGCAAAACGAGCTGACGCTGCTTGAAGACGCGCGCCCCGAAAAGAGCGCTGCGCCGCGCGCCGTCAACACGGTGCCCAAGGGTCGTCCGGAGGGGGCGGCAAGTCTCGACCTGCGCGGCATGAATGCCGACGAAGCGCTGATGGAGGTCGACCGCTTTATCGACAACGCCATCCGCCTGCGGCTGCCGTCGGTCACCATCATTCACGGTAAGGGCACCGGCGTGCTGCGCAACGCGGTGCAGGCACATTTGCGCTCCATGCGTCAGGTGCGTTCGTTCCGCCTCGGCGTATACGGCGAGGGCGAGGCGGGCGTCACCATCGCGACACTGGAATAGCTTAGAGAGAAGGAAGTTTAACGCGTATGCCTGGTATCGGAACACTGGTCAACACCGTCGCTATCTTATTGGGAGGGATCGTCGGACTTTTATTGAAAAAAGGAATCCCAGAGCGTTTTCACAACGCAATTTTCACCGCAGCTGGCATGTCGGTGCTCATCATGGGCCTGTCGGGCGTCATCACCGGCTCGATCACGGCCGCTCAGGACGGCACGCTGACGAGTGCCTATACCCTCACGCTGCTTTTTTCGATGATTCTCGGCGCGGCCGTCGGAGAATGGCTCAACATTGACGGCTTTTTTGAGCGAACGGGTGAAAGAATGAAGCGGCTTGTGTCGAAGGACGATGCGAGCAGCGTCGGCGTCGGATTTGCAACGGCGAGCATTCTGATGTGCGCCGGTGCGATGGCGATTTTGGGCTCCATCGAAGACGGCGTATCGCACGCTCCGCAGACGCTTTACATGAAAGCCGTGCTCGACGGCATCGGAAGCATCATGTTTACCGCGCTGTATGGCTGGGGCGTGCTGCTTTCCGCCGGCTCGGTGTTCGTCTATCAGGGTGTACTTACGCTTCTTGCCGTTGTGGCGGCGCCGCTGCTTTCTCCCGCCGTCGTCACGCAGATGTCGTTTGTCGGATCGGCACTGCTGATGATGCTTGCGTTCAATATGCTCGGCATGCAGAAGTTTAAGGTCGCAAACTTTATTCCCGCAACGTTTTTTCCGCTTATTTTTTCGCTTTTTATCCGTTGAAGGTAATTGGGGATTGTAATGCAGGCATAAATCTGCTATAATTAACTTAATCATTCCGAAAAGAAACGCCAGAAACGAGGGAGCTTATGTATTCGAAAGAGATTACGGTTACCAACCAGGTCGGCCTTTATGCGCGCCCTGCAACCTTCTTTATTCAGAAGGCCAATGAGTTCAGAAGCACCATGATGGTGGAAAAGGATGATCGGAAAGTCAACGCAAAAAGCCTGCTTGGCGTGCTGTCGCTTGGGATTACCAAAGGCAGTTCGATCATGATCTCGGCGGAAGGGCCGGACGAGGAAGAGGCGGTAAACGCTCTCTGCACGCTGATTGCCAACAATTTCGGAGAATAATCCCGAAAAAGGGAGCAACGCGCCGCTTTTTGCGGCGCGTTTTGTTTCAGTTAGCCGTTTTGGGGAGGTTTGCATATGAATCTTGCGCAGCTGCGCATCAAAGCACTTGAGCTGCCGCTTGTGCCCGGCGTTTATCTGATGCGCGACCGCGACGGCACGGTGATTTATGTCGGCAAGGCAAAGGCGCTGAAAAACCGGGTCAGCCAGTATTTTACGAATCTTGCCGCGCATACGGTCAAGACACGCCGCATGGTTGAAAACGTCAACGACTTTGAGGTCATTTACGCAAAGACCGAGTTTGACGCGCTGCTGCTTGAAAATACGCTCATCAAGCGCTATATGCCGAAATACAACATCCTGCTCAAAGACGGCAAGGGATATCCCTATGTGCGTCTTTCGAGCGAGCCGTACGGCACGTTTTCCATCACGGCCGAGCGTGGGCGCGACAAGGCGCGCTATTTCGGACCCTACGGCGGGCGCAGCGCGGCGCGCGCGGCGATCAACATTGTATCAGAGCTGTTCGGGCTGCCGACGTGCAACCGCCAGTTCCCGCGCGACATTGGACGCGAGCGCCCCTGTCTGCGCTATCACATCAAAAAATGCTGTGGCATCTGCATTGCAAACGAGGTCAGCGAGGAGCAGTATGACATCATGATGCGCCAGGCCGCGCTTCTGCTCGACGGAAAGGTAAGTGACCTTGCCGCGCAGATCGAGGAGAAAATGCTTGCCTGCGCTGAGGCGCTTGACTTCGAGCACGCCGCCGCGCTGCGCGACCGGCTGAACGCCGTGCGCCGGATGGGGCAGAGCCGCATTGTCACGGGCGTCGCGATGAGCGACACCGACGTGGCGGCGTTTGCGTCGCACAACTCGCGCGGCGCGATCGCCGTGCTGCAGTACAGCGGCGGCACGCTGATCGACAAAAAGGTGGAGCTGTTTGACGGCCTCGAGGAAGCCGACGCGGCAGACGCGCTCGAAAGCTTTTTGCAGCAGCACTACGCGCGCGAGGAGCGCGCGCCCGCCGAGCTTTTGGTTTCGCACGAGCTTGCGGGCAAAGAGAGCGTAGAAGAGTTTCTATACAGCTTGCGCGGCGCGAAGTGCCGCATTTCGGTGCCCGAACGCGGCGACCGCCGCAAAATGCTTGAGCTGGCGCTGCAAAACGCGGAGTTTGAGCTGAGCGCCGCCGAAATCCGCGAGCAGAAGTCGCGCAAGACCGCCGAAATGCTAGGCGAGCTGTGCGGCACAAAGGCTCCGTCACGCATCGAATGCTATGATATTTCCAACACGGCGGGGCAGGACGCGGTCGCCTCGATGGTTGTGTTCGTCGAGGGCAAGCCCCTCAAGCGCGACTATAAGCGTTTTCGCATCAAAGAGGCGGTGGGGGGAGACGACGTCGGCGCACTGACCGAAGTGCTCACGCGCCGTCTGGAGCGCGCGAAAAACGGCGACGAGAGCTTTTTGCCGCTGCCAGACCTCTTTTTGATGGACGGCGGTGTCAACCAAACGGCGGCGGCCCGCCGCGTGCTCGACTCATTCGGCATTGAGCTGCCCGTATTTGGCTGCGTCAAGGATGACAAGCATCGCACGCGTGCGCTTGTCGCGCCCCACGGCGGCGAAATCGGCTTGCAGACGACGCCCGCGGTGTTCGCGCTGCTGGGGCGCATTCAGGAGGAAACGCACCGTTTCGCCGTCGACTATCACCAGGAGGTGCGCTCGAAAAACGTGCGCCGCAGCGCGCTTGACGGCATTCCGCAAGTGGGCGAGGAGCGCAAAAAGAAGCTGCTCAAACACTTCGGCACGATTGCCGCCATAAAAGCGGCGACGGTCGAACAGCTTTGCGAGGCGGTGCCGCAAAACGCCGCCGAGGCGATTTACGCCAAATTCCACGCGGACGGAGGAACGATATGAGAATTATCACCGGATCGGCAAGGGGGAAACGCCTGCTGACGCCCGAAGGACTGCACACCCGCCCGACGACCGAGCGCGTGAAAGAGGCGGTGTTCAGCATCATCCAGTTTCAAATCGCAGACGCGAGCGTGCTCGACCTGTTTGCCGGGTCGGGGCAACTGGGGCTTGAGGCGCTGTCGCGCGGGGCTCGTTCGTGCACATTTTGCGACAGCGACCGCCGCGCCCAGGACGTGCTGCGCAAAAACATCGCGCAGTGCGGCTTTGGCGAGCAGGCGCAGCTGTTCGTCGGCGATTTTCGCTCCTGTCTTGCGCAGGCGGGAAATGGCCTGTATGACTTGATTTTTCTCGACCCTCCCTATGGCGGAGAGCTGATTAACTCGGCGCTTTTCTATATATTCGAGTTTGACATCTTGCGGAGCGGTGGTATAATCGTATGTGAAAGCGCAAAACCCGACGTGCTGCGGGATATTCCGGCACCCTACCGCATGATACGAGAATACCGATACGGCAATTCGACCGTCACAACGGTGACGAGGGAGGACGCATGAAGATCGCCATCGTGCCCGGTAGCTTTGACCCGGTAACGCGCGGGCATATCGACGTCATTGACCGCGCCGCGCGGCTGTTTGACCGCGTCATCGTCGCTGCCATGGTCAACGAGCAAAAGATGTACCTGTTTACGCCGGAAGAGCGTGTGGCGCTGCTGCGTGCCGAGACGAGCGGCCTTGCCAACGTGGAGGTTTGTTTCCATGGCGGTATGCTGTGGCAGCTTGCGCGCGATGTGGGCGCGTGCGCCATCGTGAAAGGTGTGCGAAACGCACGGGACGCCGAGTATGAGCTTGCCATGGCGGCCTACAACGCGGAGCGCTGTCCCACTGCGCAAACGCTGCTGCTGCCCGCTTCAGAGGGACTTGACGGCGTCAGCTCGACCGCCGCGCGCGAGGGTGCGCTGCGGGGTGAAGACGTATCGCTGCTCGTCGGCCCGGAGACAGGGCGCGCGCTGCGGGAGAAATATGAAAAGGAGAATGAATATGGCTCAAAGCACAATGGATGAACTGCTGGTTACGCTGTACGAAATGATTCAGGACGCGCGACCGGTTCCTCTGAGCGGCGATAAATGCATGATCGAGCGTGAAAAGGCGCTCGATATTCTGGATGAGCTGCGCGCCAATTTGCCGAGCGAGATTAAGATGTCGAAGGAAATCGTGGAAAAGCGCAACGACATCATTGCTTCCGCAAAAAAAGAGTATGACGTCACGCTCAAGCGTGCCGAAGAGATCGCAAAGCAGCGGCTCAACGAAAACGACCTGACGTCGGAGGCGCGCCGCAAGGCGTCTGACATCATCGCCGTTGCCGAAACGCGCGCGAGAGAGATCATGAAGTCGGCCGGAGAATATTGCGAAGACGCCATGAAGCGCACGGAGGAAGCGGTGGCGCGCACGCTGGAAGAGGTTCGCCATTCGCGCGTCGACTTCAAAGCGGTGCTGCGCGAGCAAAACCAAAAGCAGTAAGCGCGGTTGTGCCGTTCATAGGAAGATAAAGAAGCACGCCCGAATGGGTGTGCTTCATAGGGAACTTCAAAGGAGCCACGGAACAAATCGTTCCGTGGCTCTTACTGCGTCAAACGCTCATCATCTAAAGCAATATTAAAATCCCATAGCAGCTTTGACAACTTTCATTTGATCTTCAGTGGTCAATCTCTTCAAAAGCTCAAATGCAACGCCAGATGCAGTTTGGGGACAATACGATGTAATAACATTATTATCAATAACGATTGGCTCATTTACTACATTGGCTCCAAATGCAGATAACTGTTTTTGCCTATAAGCATCCTTCAAATGATATGTGGTCGCTTGTCTTTTAGATAAAATACCACTTTTACCAAGAGGCAGAGCCCCCACACAAATAGTAGCAATTGGTTTATTTTGCTTGTCAAATTGGCGGATTATATCTAAAAGTTTTTCGTCATAAGCTTCTTCATAAAATCCGAATTCTTCAAAACCTCCTGGAATGGCAAGTGCATCATACCCATCAACAAAAATTTCGCCTATTAGCTTATCTACAATAACTGGCACATTAAAGGTGCTCATTACGGTTTTAGTAAATCCGCATGTTTCGACGTCTATATCTACACCATAATCGTTTCTAGCCCAGCCTAGCACATCAACAAATACACTAAACTCCATGGTTTCAAATCCTTTTGCTAAAAACAACAATACTTTCATTCAAATGAGCTCCTTCACCAAATATAAACAATACGTATTTATCTATAGGTCTATTGTATCATTTCACACTGTGCCTGTAAACATCTGACTGGGTTTTTAGCTGTGGGCAGGCCAGCAGATTATTTGAACGGACATGCAAACCGCTAGTTGGGACGCTGCCCCACGCCCCGGAAAACAGAGCAAGGCAGACAGCTGCAAAAGTTATCTGCCCAAACTTCCTTATGCCGCCCCGCCCAAAATGGGCGGGCTTTTTTATGTAAACCAACTGTTACACAAACGGAAAAATACGAACATATGTTTTATGTTTGCAAAATGAGTTATTTTTTCGTAAAAGTGGTCTTTTTTATACACAAAATATCATGGATTTGCTATTGCAATTTAGTACTGGGTCAGTTATAATTTTCGTAACAAGTGGTGAAAAGTGGAGCTCAGTGCCATTCAGTGCCACGAGAGAAAGCGGGGTGGGGGAACATGCGCGGTGAGTTTAACCATACGATAGACGCAAAAGGGCGCCTGTTTTTTCCCGCCAAACTACGCGATAAGCTGGGAGACAGCTTTATCGTAACCAAGGGCATCGATGGTTGCCTGTTTGTCTATTCCTCCGCCGCGTGGGACGAGCTTGAGGGACGCATCGCGGCGATGCCAATGTCAAAATCGCGCGAGCTGCAGCGCTTCTTCTTTTCCAGCGCCGCCGACTGCGAAGTCGATGCGCAGGGGCGCATCCTCATCCCGCAGACGCTGCGCGAACACGCGGGCATCACGCGCGAGGTTACCGTCATCGGTGTCTCGGGGCGTGCCGAGATTTGGGATACGGCTCGTTGGAACGCCTACAACAACCGCATTGACGAAAGCGAGCTCATTGTAGCGATGGAAGAGTTGGGTTTCTGATATGGAATTTCATCATATTTCCGTCATGCCGGACGAGTGCATGGATGGCCTGCATATCCGCCCGGACGGCGTTTACGTCGATGCGACGACGGGCGGCGCCGGGCATTCCTGCCTGATTGCCGAGCGGCTGAACGCCTCGGGCAGGCTGATTTGCATCGACCGCGACGACGACGCGCTGCGTGAGGCGCGCATTCGGCTTCAGGGGGCGGCGCCGCGCATCGATTTTGTCAAAAGCAATTTTGCGTGCGTCGCCGAGGTGCTGCGCACGCTTGAGATTCCCGCGATTGACGGCATTCTGTTCGATCTCGGCGTGTCGTCCTACCAGCTCGACGAGCCGGAGCGCGGGTTTTCGTTCCGCTACGACGCGCCGCTCGATATGCGCATGGATCGCAGCGAACGTATGAGCGCGTTCGATGTTGTCAACACTTATACCGAACAGCGCTTGCGTGAAATCATCGGCGTTTACGGGGAAGAACGCTATGCGGGTCGCATCGCATCTGCCATCGTCCGCGCCCGCACGGACAAGCCGATTGAACGCACGATCGAGCTTGCCGAACTGATCCGCGCGGCGATGCCGGCGGCGGCACGGCGCGAAAAGCAGCATCCAGCCAAGCGAACCTTTCAGGCAATACGCATTGAGGTAAACGGCGAGCTTGCCGCCGTGGAAAAGGCGATGGAGGAGGCGATCGGCGCGCTTGCGCCCGGCGGGCGCATCGCGGTCATCAGCTTTCATTCCCTGGAAGACAGAATTGTGAAAAACGCATTTGCAAAGGCGGCTGCGGGGTGCACCTGCCCGAGGGAGTTTCCCGTTTGCATCTGCGGGGGTAAACCGAGCATCAAGCCGGTGTTTCGCGGCGTTGTCACCGCCACAGAAGCCGAGCTTGCGCGCAATCCACGTTCGCATAGCGCAAAGCTGCGCGTTGCGGAGAAGCTGTAACAGGTAGGCGACGGGGAGTTAAGGAGGAAAAATCATGGGGTATGCAACGAGACAGAGCAGCGCATATGACTATAAGCGCGCGCCGGCGCAAGCGCCGCGGCAGCACGAGCAGCCGCGCCTTGAGGCGCTGCCCGAAAACCGCAACATTCGGCGGACCGCTCCCGCAAAGGTGCCGTATGTGAAATACGCACTGATCGCGCTGTGCATTTTTGTTGTGCTCGGCGCTGTGCTGGGCAGCTATGTTCAGCTCACCGAGCTGACGGCGCAAAACGCAAAAATGCGCAACTCGCTCTCCGAGCTGCAGAGCGGCGAAAAGGCGCTGCAGGCCAAGAAGGAGCAGCAGTTTAACCTCGCTCTGGTCGAGCAGCGCGCCAAGGAAATGGGTATGGTCAAGCTGGACAAAAGCCTG
>MEFT01000025.1 GCA_001725215.1 Clostridium sp. SCN 57-10 | reverse complement strand
GTTCGAAACAAACATCTTGATCGTAAATCCGGAGCGCGACGCGTCAAACACCACCGATTTCGGCTCATAATTCGGCACGGCACCGGACGCGCTGCGGCTGATGACTCCATTTTGAGCAACCAAGTTGTCGTCGACATAAAGCTCGTACGCCGTCGAGCACGGAGGAATTTTGAGAGCCAGCTCACCCTCAACCCCCGTGATATGAAGAGCATACGTTGCATAACCAAATCCGGGAAGATTATCTTCATGGATGGTGTAATGATTCCATACATTCGGAACATGCACATAACCGTCAGACATGGAGGTATCAATGTCTTCAATAAACTGATTCCAGTAAAACGCCCAATCGCCGTTTAGCGTGAGCATCCCGTCTTCTTGCATATCCCAATCGGAAAGGTCAAGCTTACCTTGTTTGATCATAGGAGAAGTGCCTATCGCCACTTTATTCCATACAAATATCAGCGAAATAAACAAGATCAGCACCGTGATGGTTCTTGTGCTTACTTTGATTTCATCGCGCAGCACATCTGATTTCAATTTGCGCTCACCCGCATTCTTTCTTTGCAACTTTGATAATGCTTCGCGATTCATAACCGTATTCACATTAGCTGATGAAATGATAACAGAAAACCGGCCGTACCGTCAATGTGCATTGCGAAGATTGCCGTATCATGTCGGTTGCGCATTCGTTTGCGCGCATACAAATACCTGAATGTCCACAAAAACAAGGAAAGCACCTATGCAAGGTGCTTTCCTATGATAATCAAACGATATGCCGGGTGGATTGGCGGCGCGCCCTGTCGGGCACCGCGCGGCCACTCTCCGCATTCATATAGCCGCTTCCATTTCGCCAATGGTTGCTTCTTGTTTGCTGTCTTTTTTGAGTCCTTTATATACGACGCATCCGATAAAGATCAGCCCGGCGTATCCGATCAGCGGATATACGACCGCGACGAGCCCGCCAAACGGAAACAGTCCCAGCGCAAACGTCAATATCGCAACAATTGCCGCAAAAATACGGTTTTTCTTTTTATCGTTCGTAAAGAATCGGTTGCAGAATGACCACATCATCGTGGAGCACGAAGAAAATATTCCGAGGATTAGGGTAATGGAAAACACGGTCCCGAACGCACGGGAGATTCTGTTTCCGAGATACAGCGTCGGAACATTGAACGCAGAGCTGTCCGCGGCATTCAGTAGAATAGCCGTATTCACCAGCGCAATGGAAATGATCAGAACGACCGCACCGATGACGGCGCCCCATTTCGCATCACTGCGCGAGGCCGCCGATCTGCCGAGCGCGGTATAATATGTACTTCCGCACAGGAAGTTGAGAGACAGGTACAAAACGGCGCTGATGCTCCAGTGCGGCGAAGTTTGAGAGGCGGCAAGCAGCTGAGCGGAAGCACCGATTTCACTGAAGTTCGAAGCATCGCGCACCACTGTATACGCACCGACAAAGATGGATAACACGACAATGACCGGGCCGACTTTTGAAACGATTTTCACCATTTTTTCAAACCCGATTAAGTAAGCTGCCAGCACCAGCATGGCCATCAGGGCAGAGCCGAGGTATCGGTTGAGTCCAAAATATTCTTTCAGCGTGGAGCCGGACGCCGAAAGAAGCACGGCGGTTGTCAGAAACAGCGTGGTCGGAATAACCCAGGAATAGACCGCGCCCAGCTTCTTTCCGCAGTAAAAACGATAATGATCAAACCCGGCTTCGTCTTGATGCTCAAATCCTTTGGTCATCATCGTCTTGCCAAGGAACAGGAACCCAACTAGATTGATGAATACGACCGCATAGCTGAACCAGCCATAGCTTGTGAAGAACTGAAGGATTTCCTGTCCGGTCGCAAACCCAGAGCCTATGACCCATGCGATAAAGGCGCCGGCATATTTGAACACGCTTTTGAAATGAACTTGTTGTTCCATAAATGATCTCGCTGTCTTTCCACACCGCGTCAAGAACGCAGTGTTTTATTTTCGAGCCGCACATGAGATCAGGCATCTCATGCCAGCCATTTCACACTGTCTTTTCCGCCAATTTCTCCGCCAATATGCTCGCTTCTGCTTCTATAAACTCATTCGCAACATGCGAATTCCGCAAAATGAAAACCCTGTGACCGTTGAGGTTACAGGGTTTGTGTGGTGGGGAGTGATGGATTCGAACCATCGAAGTCACTGACAACAGATTTACAGTCTGCCCCCTTTGGCCACTCGGGAAACTCCCCATATTCACTTTCGCGCGCTAAATGGTGGAGCTGGTGGACGGATTCGAACCCCCGACCTGCTGATTACAAATCAGCTGCTCTACCGGCTGAGCTACACCAGCATTCCTTAGCAGCGCGATTATGAGTATAACATGTACCGCGCCAAAAAGCAAGTCCTAATCTTAATTTTTTTGATAGTTGCGCGAAATTTTTTCGGACACGCTATGAAGCACCGAAAGCATGGACGGCGCAAGCGTTGGATAATCGCGCTGCAGCGTCTCGAGCGAAAGATCGGGGCGGCGCGATTCGCCCCCCTTACCGGACATCTCGGCCACGGCGTATTCGCGCAGGCGGTGCTCGCACAGCTTCATCTCAGAATCGCACAGCTCAGAAAAATAGACGGACGGTATGGGAAACGCGTCGTCGCGATTGCCAGTGTCCATCATATACACAAACCGGCATGCCTTGTAGATCGCAAGGAACAGATAATTAGACACCTCTGTGGTCAGCGTGCGGCTGTCGCTCTTTGCGACGATATCGAGCAGCAGCGCGCTCGAATTAACAATCAGCTTCTTGCTGAGCAGCGCCATCGCGCTGCCGCGCAGCACATTACCCTTTTCCTCCGAAACATCGGGCACCTCTTCGGCGCTGATGGCATTGCCCTCACGCGACATGGTGCGCCCAAGCATATAGTCGCACGAAACACCGTAATAATCGGCGACACGCACAACAAAGCTGAGGCCCGGCTCTCGCACCCCGTTTTCGTAATGCGACAGCAGCGCCTGTGAAACGCCAAGATCCGACGCAGCCTGACGCTGACTGATTCCTTTCTCCTGTCGCAAAAGCGCAAGCGTGCGCGAAAAATCAGCCACCATCTTCTCCCATACCCCATTCCATTATGCGTACTCTTCATTATACCGACGCATGTCTGAATTGTAAATAGTTTGCGGTGAAAACTTTGGGTATAACTTTTGTGCAGAATGATCGCGCTTTTTTATTGCATACGCCGCGCCAGCACATCGTATATTAAAAAAAGGAACAAAGGAGGCGAGCATTCTGCGTATTTTTACTGTTGCGGGGCGCAACCTGCTGCGTTTTATTTCGTATAGCATGCTTTTGACGCTTACGGTCGCGTTGGTGCTGGTTTCCGGCCCCGTCCCGGCTCCCGTATCGGCAGAGGCGGGCATCCCCCTGCCCATCATCATGTATCACAGCATCCTGCATGATTCGACACGCACCTCAAGGTATGTCACGACGCCGGAGTCCCTCAGCGCCGATCTCAGCTATCTGCAGGCACACGGCTATACGACCGTGCTTCCGTCGCAGGTCATTGCCTATGCATGCGGCGAGGGCGAACTGCCGGAAAGGCCTGTTATGCTGACCTTTGACGACGGATACCTCAATAACCTACTCTACCTGCCCGAGCTGCTCGAAAAATACGATGCATGTGCCCTCGTGTCCATCGTGGGTGACTATGCGCAGCGCTTCACGGATCTCGCCGACCCCAACCCCAATTACGCGCATATGACGTGGGATAACCTGAACGATCTCGTTGCCGACGGGCGCATCGAGCTGGGCAACCACTCGTATTCGATGCACTATCAGGGCCGCCGCATGGGTGCCATGCGCATACGCGGCGAAGATGACGCGCAGTTCCGCTCGGTTTTCACAGCCGACGTACAAAAATTGCAGGACGCCCTGCTGCGCCACTGCGCGATTACGCCCGTCGTTTACGCTTATCCCTATGGTTTTATTGACCGCGACGGCGACGAGATTTTGCGCGACATCGGCTTTTCCATGAGTCTTTCCTGTTACGAGCTGACGAGTCGCATCTCCCGCGACCCGCTTTCGCTGTGGTCGCTCGGGCGTTATAACCGCGCCGGCCAGCTTTCGACAGCGGAATTTATGAAAAAGGTCGGCATTTCTTAAACCGGTGCTTCACAAACACCACTTCTCTTGTTTACATGCTTTCAATATACACACCTCCCCGCGGGTAATCACGGGCAAAAAGCGTCTGATGGGCGCTTTTTTGCAGTCCTTGCGTGCCGTTATGTGCACATAAAGCCCTAATCCTTGATGACCGCATGCGAATTATTCCATACAATTACATTTTTAGTTTTTATTAACAAAATTACCCCCTATATTTCTCCGTTTTGTCAATGTGCTAAAGGGTTGAAACAGGCAGGAAGTATAGTATGATAATAATAGTACGCAGCGCAGCTTGCGTCATTTTTAGGAGGGAACAGGAATGAAGAAGAGAAAGCTACACCTCACCGTCAAGATTCTGATCGGTCTTCTCGCAGGCATCGTCGTCGGTCTCGTACTTAACCTTGCGGGCGCAGCTTCCATCGCAAACACCTGGATCAAGCCGTTTGGTACGCTCTTTATGAACCTCATCAAAATGGCAATCGTCCCCCTTGTGTTCGCGTCGCTCACCATGGGCGCGTGCGGGCTCGGCGATGTGAAGAAGGTTGGCAAAATCGGCGCAAAAACGCTGGCCTATTTTCTGGTCACTACCGCGCTTGCCGTCGTCATCGGCCTGGTGATCGGCACCCTGTTCAACGTTGGAAGCGGCATTACGCTGCCGACCGACGCCGCCTATGAGGCCAAGGAGGCCACCCCGTTCATCGACACGCTGCTTAACATCATCCCCACCAATCCGTTTAAAGCCCTGGCAGACGGCAATATGCTGCAGGTCATTGCGTTCGCGCTGTTCATCGGCATAGGCATCGCGGCCGTCGGAGCGAAAGCCGAACGCTTCAAGGAAGCGATGGACGGCTTCGCCGAAATCATGTATAAAATCATCGGCGGCATTATGAAGCTCGCTCCCTACGCCGTATTCTGCCTCATCATTCCCGTTGTGGCGTCTCAGGGCGCAAAGGTGCTTATGCCGCTGCTCACGCTGATCATCGCCGTTTACCTTGCCTGCTTCCTACATGCCGGCATCGTCTACTCGCTCTCCGTTAAACTCTTTGCGGGCTTGAGCCCCCTCAAATTCTTCAGGGCCGCCGCTCCCGCCTGGTTGTTTGCCTTTACAACCGCATCGTCTGCCGCCACGTTGCCCTTCTCGCTTGAATCGTCGCGCAAGCTGGGCGTTTCTCCGCAGATCCGCTCGTTTGTCATCCCGCTTGGTGCAACGATCAACATGGACGGCACCGCCGCCTTCCAGGGCATTTGCGCGCTCTTTGTCGCCGCTATTTACGGCATTCCGCTCAGCTTTTCTCAGATGCTGACCATCATCCTGGCTGCGACGCTTGCCTCGATCGGCACGGCAGGTGTGCCGGGCGCGGGCACCGTCATGCTTGGCATGGTGCTCTCGGCCGTCGGCCTGCCGCTTGACGCGGTTGCCATTATTATGGGCGTCGAGCGCATCCTCGATATGGCGCGTACGTCGATCAACGTGACGGGCGACATTGCGTGCTCGGTCGTCATCGCCGCCTCGGAAAAAGATCTTAACCCGAAATATGCCCTCGAAGAAGTGATGGACGGCGAAATGATCGCGTAAGTCGCCCGCCTTTCCGTATCACCCCGATAATATGTCAAACCCGCCGCCTTCGGGCGGCGGGTTTCTTTCTTTTTGGTAAAAATGCGCTTCACAAACGTCGGCCGATGGAGTACAATAGAAGGGCAATTTCGACCGAAAGAGGTATCTATATGGACGAGCTCACGCACCGCGGACGCATATGGGCCGAGGTAAACCTTGACGCCCTTGCCTATAATCTTTCACGCATTCGGGAGGCGGCGCACCCGGCGCGTGTGCTTACCATCCTAAAGGCCGACGCCTATGGGCACGGCATGATTGAGATCGGCAAAGAGATGGAGCGCATCGGTGCCGACTATATCGGCGTCGCCGCGCCATGTGAGGCACTTGCGCTTCGGCAGAGCGGCGTGCGCATCCCCATCCTGCTGCTCGGCCCCCCGCCCGACTGCGACATACGCGAGCTGGCCGACGCCGATGTCACACTCTGCTGCCCGTCGCTCGAGCATGCTCGCCGCTATATGGAGCTTGCCGCGCGTCCTGTTAAGGTTCACATCAAAATTGAAACGGGTATGACACGCCTCGGCTTTGACGCGCTGCAAGATATGCCCCGCGCCGTGCGGGAAATCTGCGAAGCGAACGCACTGCCCGGACTTCGCATCACCGGCGCGTTTACCCACTTCTGCGCGTCGGACGACCCGGAGGAAGACGAATACACACGCGCACAGTACGCATGCTTCTGTGAAACCATCGAGGCTTGCCGTGCGCAGGGCGTTTTGATTCCATTGTGCCATTGCTCCAATTCGGCCGCCATCGGCTCTTACCGCGAAATGAAGTGCGACATGGTTCGCGCCGGCTCGATTGAACTTGCTTATAATCTGGAAGATTATGCGGTCGACGAAAGCGGTATGCGCCCGCTGATGACGCTGAAAACACGCATCATGCAGGTGAAGCAGACCAAGGCGGGCACCAAGGCCGGCTACGGCCGCACATGGCGCGCAGAGCGCGACACGACGGTCGCGACCGTCGGCATCGGCTATGCGGACGGTTACCCCCGCGCGGGTTCCAACAAGCATGAAATGCTGGTAAACGGCACTCGTGTCAAGCAAATCGGGCGTGTATGCATGGATATTACAATGCTCGACGTGACAGGGCTTACCGTGTCAGCTGGCGACGTCGTCACGGTGGTGGGTGCCGACGGCGGCGAGTGTATTACGTTTAACGACGTCGGCGCGTGTGCCGGCAGTTCGGCGGAAGAGGTTTCGTGTAATCTGAACAGGCGCGTTCCGCGCCTTTATCTGCGCGGCGGCGTCGTTGTCGCACGCGAAGGTTCAATTTAAGGAGGAACAGATATGAATCATGACATCGAGCGCCGCGGGCGCATTTGGGCGGAGGTTGATCTTGATGCGCTGGTGCATAACTATCTCTGCGCCAAAAAAGCGGCGGACGGCGCAAATACGCTGGCCGTGCTCAAAGCAAACGCATACGGACACGGCGCCGTGGAAGCGGCGCGCGCACTGAGCGCCGTGGGCGTTGACTACATCGGCGTTGCCGCCCCGTGTGAGGCGGTTGAGCTACGCGAGGCGGGCATCCGTGCGCCGCTGCTTCTGCTCGGCGTTGCGCCCGACTGCGACGTGGCACAGCTTGCCGCGCTCGACGTCGAGCTTTCGTGCCCGAGCGTCGACCACGCCCGCAAATTCGTTGCGCTGGCGGGCGGCCCGGTTCGCGTGCACATTCAGCTTGACACCGGCATGTCGCGCCTCGGCATCGACACGCTGTCCGGCACGGCGCAGGCGGCGGAGCAAATCGCCGAAATCGCGTCGCTGTCCGGCCTGACCATCGCGGGCATGTATACCCACTTCTGCGTGTCCGACACGCCAGAGGAAGACGAATATACGCTGCGCCAGTTTGCGCTGTTCTGCGAAACGCGCGACGCGGCAGCCGCGCTGGGCGTTTCCATCCCCCTCTGCCACTGCGCGAACTCGGCGGCCATTCTGCGTTTTCCGCAGATGCGGCTCGATATGGTGCGCGAAGGCATTATGCTGTACGGCGTGGCGCCCGACGTCTGGATGGAGGGCATGGGCGGTCTGCGCCCCGTCATGAGCGTGCGTACGCGCGTCATGCAGGTCAAGCAGATCAAGGCGGGCACGACGGTCGGCTATGGACGCACATGGCGTGCCGAGCGCGACACGACGGTTGCGACGCTGGGCATCGGCTATGCGGACGGATACCCCCGTATCGCCTCGAACAAGCACAAAATGCTGGTGAATGGTACGCTCGTCAATCAGATCGGGCGCGTTTGCATGGATATCACGATGATCGACGTTACGGGACTTGAGGTGTCGGTAGGAGACGTTGTCACCGTGTTCGGCGCCGACGGCGGGACGGAACGCTCAGCGGCCGATGTGGCAACCGTGTCGGGCACCATCGGATACGAGCTTTTGTGCAACGTCAACCGCCGCGTGCCGCGCATTTACCTACAGGGCGGCAAAGCGGTTTCGCGCACCGGCGGTATCTGATTTTAATGCTTTCACATGTCTTTCACATGCAAAAAAAAAGGAGGGCAATCGCCCCTCTTCAAAAAGCAAGGGCGCGGCAGATGCCGCGCCCTTGCTTATCAAAAAGCCCGAAGTGCTTTCCCTTGATATCTATGATGCAGTGAAGGGGGAACTCGATTCCCCTCGAAGTTTTTACATTTTCTCCTGCGCCGCACGGTAGGCAAGCGCCGTTTCACGCTCACGCTCGGGCTGCACGCGCCATGCAATATAGACATTGCCCAGCGAAAACGCCGCCGCCATAAAAAACACCCACTGGCTGCCCCACTGCGCCCAGATAAATCCGCCCGCCATCGCCGCAATGATTGACACCAGATGGTCAAGGCTGACACCCGTCGAAAGTGTCGCCGTCACATCCTCGTCACTCAGTGAGATAGAGCGCAGATAGACCGATTTGACCACGCCGATCTGCATTGACATACGGTCGAGCACAAACAGCAGATAGACGGCAAAGACCGGCCAACCCGTTCCGGGCAGCACCGACGAAGTGATACCCCAAACAAGGAAGCCGTAGAGCACATAAACGCCGATGAAGGTCGCGGCATCAAGAAACATCATCTTTTTGATGCCGAAGCGGTCGATCATCCGCCCGATGAGGTGCATAAAGAAAATGCACACAAAACTGCTCGCGATGAAGAGCAGCGCCATCGTGTCTGCCCCTTTGCGCAGCAGATCGATCACAACCCACGAGCCGTAAACCAGCGCGATCTGCTTCTGCACGCCGTTGAGAATGGTGAGCAGATAATAATAACGGTATTGCTTGCGGAACACAAGGCGAACCTTCTGCTTGCGCGGCTGAACGCCGCCCTCCCGCGCGAGCAGGAACGCGATGACCGCCGCAGCGGCAAACCCAGCGGCCGCGACAAGAAACACCGTCTTTCGCTTGGTTTCGAAACTGAAAAACCCGAACCGGAAGCCGAAAAAGACGAGCAGCGACGCCGCAAACATGAAGGCAGACTTTACACTGGTATACTGCCCGATGCGTCGCCCCACGTTGTCCTGCTCGGCGAGCGACAGCCCTATAGCGTCGTTATACGGCATGTACAGATGCATACCCATTGAGTAAATAAAAAGAAAAACGAGCATCACGCCGAAAGACGGCGTCCAAACGCCAAGCACCACAAGCCCTCCGCAGGCAAGGAGCTGCGCCAGAAACGCGGCGCGGCGGTCGCCGAGCGGCGAGAGCAGCGAAACGACCACGGCGCACAGCATGCCCGGCAGCTCACGCGGAAATTCGATGAAGCCGCGCAGCACCGAATCGGCGGAATAGACCTCTTTGAAATAGTTGCCCATGACCGCATCGCCCAGTCCGTTTGCGAACGCGACAATTGCGATCAATAAAAAGAAAAGAATGATAGCCTTGCGGCTTTTTGCCGGATGTGACATAGTAGCTCTCCCCCCGCGGAAACCACTTCCGCCAGTCGGCGCTGCTGCGCCGTGCATTCCGATTATAACAGCGAACATCCTATATTTCAACGATTTTTACGCCGCATCATACTCAGAACGCGGGTTTCGCAGCGCAACGAATGCTTCCGTTTCCAGCATTTATGCCAATGTACGCCGCAGGCGCCATCTCGCTGCGAAAGGCGGTATGCCCTCTTCCGCATATCCCTACGGACAAAGCAAATGCCCCGCGCCATGCGGCGCGGGGCATGAAATCTACTGCTGCTGCGGCTGTGGCTCGGCCTCGGGCAGCTCCGGCTCGTCGGGTGCCCCGGCATCCTCGGGTATGCCGTCCTCTTCCGGTGCGACGGGCATGTCGGTCACTGCCGGCGCGACGGGCATGTCGGTCACTGCCGGCGCAGACACCGTATCGAAGCTGATGTGCACGCGGAACTGATCATCTTCCACCGAGACGGCGAACCGCCCGCCACACGCTTCCGTGAAGCTCTGCGCGATGGAAAGGCCCAATCCGCTGCCCTCCGAATGACGCGCCTTGTCGCCGCGTGCAAACCGTTCCATAATATCCTGCGCCGTAAAATCAATCTCGTAGCTTGCGGTGTTCTTCACCAGAAGCACGGCGCGCGCGCCGACAATGCGAAGATCGACGAATACGCGCGTACCCGGCATCGCGTATTTCAGCGCATTATCAAACACATTCTGCAGCACACGATAGAGCTTGGTGCCGTCTCCGCGAATATAGACCGGTGCTTCCGGTGTGCGCACTCGGAACATAAGCCCCGCCGCGTCCATCTGCTCACTCATGTCGGCCAGCGTCTGCTCGATCAGCCGCTTAAAATCAAGAGTTTCGAGCACAAGCTCCAGGTTTCCACTTGTACCTTTGGAAAGCTCGAACAGGTCGGAAACGATTTTCTTCAGCTGCTCCGATTTCTTTTCCAGAATGGAAATATAATCGCGAGCTTCGGGCGTCATCTCCTCCCGTGACAGCAGGTCGATGTAGCTGATGATCGACGTCAGCGGTGTTTTGAGATCGTGAGATACGTTGGTCACCAGTTCAATCTTCATGCGTTCTCCGCGCAGCTGCTTCTGAATGCTGCGGTTCATGCCGTCGCCTATATGCTCAAGCATATCGGCCGAAGCGCGCAGCGGCGAGCCGTATGGCACGGTCGACCGATACGTAAGGTCTCCGCCTGAAATCTGCGAAATCTGGTGTGTAAGTTCGTCTACGTCGTGCAAAATACCGTTATCCGATTTGGCATACCAGTAAACCAAAGGAATGGCCGCCGCCGCGGCAAGCAACCCCAGTAGCGGAACCGGATAAAAGAACAGTACGCACAACGCGGCGCACGCAGCTGCCAGGATCAAAAAGGCGCGGCGGCGGCGGAACATCATGAGGGTAAAGCTCTGTCCGGCAAACGCCCGGCCGTCGAGCAGCGAGCGGAAAAAGTCGACGATTTTGCGCAGTACACGCATACAGGCACGCAGCACGATACCGCACATGCTGTGGCGCAGAAAGCTGTGGTCTTTGAGTCTGCGCACACAGGCGAGCAGCGCCCACATCGCGACCGCCGAGCAGACGGCCACGCCGCCGCCAACAAGTACGCGTGCAATCCATCGGTCGGTTTCAAGGTTATAGCCGAGCAGCTCTCCGAAGTTAACCAGCTCGCTTACCGGCGCGGCAAGGCTGGCGAACGCGCCGAAACCGGCAAGCCCTAAAAGCCCGAGCAGCAGCTCCGACCAAAACCACTCGAGCCTACTAAGGTGCAGCCGCGCGTCGCCCGGGCGCCTGCCCGCCGTGGCGATAAGAAACGCGAAGAGAATAAGGCCGAGGATC
>MEFT01000024.1 GCA_001725215.1 Clostridium sp. SCN 57-10 | reverse complement strand
CGCCCTTAAAGCGGAGCAGCTCAAGACACAGACCTATATCGAGCTGGCACCCGTCATCTTCCTTCTTGTCGACCGCGACATGAACGTTTTGCTCATCAATCAGGAGGGATGCAACATCCTTGGGATGTCGCAAAGTGAAATCATAGGCCAAAACTGGTGTGAGCGCTTTATTCCGGCAGATTACAGGGAAACCCTGCGCCGCATCGTTGCAGATGTTTTTTCGGGCGCATCCGAACAGCTGAAGCTCAATGAAAATACGATTCTGACGGCAAAGAACGGCGAGCGGTTCATTTCATGGCGTAACACGGTTATGAAAGACGAGCTGGGTCGCGTTACGGGCATTCTCTCTTCCGGCATCGACATCACCGATCAATCCGCATCACTGAGAGCACTGCAGGAGAGCGAGCGCAGCAAGCGCGTGCTGCTTGAAAATCTGCCCGGCATGGCCTACCGCTGCAAGTATGATCGCGACTGGACGATGGAGTTCGTCTCACTAGGCTGCCGCGAGTTGACCGGCTATGAACCAGACAACCTCCTTTATAACAGGGATATATCGTTTAACGATCTTATTGCCAGCGGCTACCGCAGCATCCTCTGGGACAAGTGGGCGCTTGCCCGCGAAATGGGTGCGATGTTTGAAGCGGAGTATGAAATCATCTGCGCCTCCGGCGAAACCAAATGGGTTTGGGAACAGGGCCAGTTTATCCTCGACGAGTATGGAGATGTCATTTGCCTGGAAGGCCTCATCATGGACATCAGCGACCGAAAGCGAAATGAAATGGAGCTGACCTATCTGAGCAAGCACGATCCGCTGACCGGGCTGCTCAACTTACGCTCTTTTGAGCATGCCTATTATCAAAACGAAAATTTACACAGTGCCGTAATCGTGCTCAACATCCGTCGCTTCAGCGTCATCAACCGTGTGTTCGGCTACCGCTTCGGCAACCAACTTGTGCAGCAGATTGCCGGTTGCCTGCTTCTCTACAACGATGAACACCACATGCTGTTCCATGCTTCGATCGATCGTTTCGTGTTTTACCTTCCTCAATACGGATCGCTGCAAAGCCTGATTGACTTTTGCGAGCAAATCATCGCCTGCCTGGATGCTACGATCGAGCAGAAAACCATCTGCATGAATCTAGGTATTCTTGAAATCGATTCAAGCACCGCGCGTGACGCGGAGTCCGTGCTCAAATGCGTTTCTACCGCAGCGGAATACTCGGACGACCGCACACGGTTTGGCTACTTCTTCTACAACAAAGAAATCGAGGCCAGGCAGCTGCGTGAAGCCAGCATACGACATACTCTGTCTGAGATTGTGCTTCATGCCGACGATGCCCATCTGCATCTGGCCTATCAGCCGATTGTCGACTTGAAATCAAACGAAATAGCAGGCTTTGAGGGGCTGGCGCGGCTTCATACGCCCGAGCTAGGCGGTGTATCTCCCCTCGAGTTTATCCCCATTGCCGAGGCCTCTCAAATGATGCTGCCGCTCGGCAAAAAAATCATGCGTCTTGCCTTCCGCTTTGCGGCGCGGCTTGCGCGCGAAGGACATGGCTCGGTCAGCGTTTCGTTTAACGCTTCGGCCATCCAGCTTTTAGCCGACTCCTTTTTGTCCGATCTTGCGGAGCTGATCGCCGAGACGGGCGCTGATCCACGCAGCTTGCATATGGAGATTACGGAGTCCGTCTTTTCCGACAATTATCAAACCATCAACGAAAAGCTCGAGCAAGTGAAGCGCATGGGCATTAAAGTTGCGATTGACGATTTTGGCACGGGCTATTCCTCCCTCGCACGTGAGCGTGAGCTTAATGTAAATTGCCTGAAGATTGATAAATATTTTATCGACACTCTGCTGCACGTTTCTCCAGAACGTGCTCTTACCGGCGACATCATTTCCATGGCGCACAAGCTGGGGCATTATGTCATCGCTGAGGGTGTGGAAACAGAATCCCAGCGGCAGTATCTGCTCGAACACCACTGCGATATGATGCAGGGCTATCTGTTCAGCAATCCGGTTGACGAAGACGCCGCGCTCGCGCTTCTTCGCACTCATGCCGAAATGGCCGCCGTCTAACGGCAATGTGCGACATATAAACGAAAAATAGGCGCCCGAGAAATCCCGGGCGCCTGTTTTTGCGGGCAGAGGTGAAGGGATAGCTGCCGAAGCACGGCGACTATCCCTTTAAAAACCGCATTGCTTATTCCGCTTCGATCGCACTGACAGGGCAGCTCTCCAGCGCTTCGTGGGCTTTGCCCTCAAGCGCGCCGTCGACCTCTCCGTCCTTCGCCTTCGCGAAGCCGCTGTCAGCCATTTCAAATACCTCCGGGCACATCGATGCGCACAGTCCGCAGCCGATGCAGGCGTCGTTGACTAAAAATTTCATATTGCTTCTCCTCTCATTATGATATGGATGAATTACGCTTTGGGGGCGGGCGCTTTGACGACGAACAGCTCAAGTATTTCGCTGCCCTCATTTCTGGCGTCCATTTTCACATCAAACGGTATTTTAAGCACGGTTTTGGTCTCCACACGAATCGGCGTTTCATCCGCAAGCTGAAGTGTGAGGATGCCGGAAACCACCGTCATATATACCGTTGCGTTGGTGCGGTGCACCGGCAGGCCTTCCCCTTGCGGCAGCACCATGTGCATATAGTGCAAGTTCTCGTCCTTGATGACCGGCTCGATGACCTTTTGCGTGGCTGCGCTCATAAAAAACTGCTCTGCGATCATAAAAATCCCCTCTTTCAACCATGTTTAGACAGAGCATACACCCTATCTCTTATGCTTTCAGTATAGCAAAGCGGGGACGCGCTGTATGTTGTTTTAACAACATATGGAGAAAATATTTCCTCCGTTTGTTTGCCCTTTGTGCGGCGTTTTATGCGCGTCGCTTTCAAAATTTCACCCCGCATGCCGTCATAAGTGCAAAACGCCCCGCGGCAGGCGATATGTCTGTCGCGGGGCGAAAAGATTTAGCCGAGCAGCTTCGCGAGGTCGGCCTCCGGGGTAGAGATGGGTGCAATGTTGTAATTGTCGATAAGGATCTTAAGCACGTTGGGCGAGACGAAGGCAGGCAGCGTCGGCCCGAGCAGGATGTTCTTGATGCCAAGGTGGAGCAGCGTCAGCAGGATGCAGACGGCCTTCTGCTCGTACCAGGACAGCACCATGGAGAGCGGCAGATCATTGACGCCGCACTCAAATGCCTCAGCAAGCGCGACAGCAACACGAATGGCGGAGTAGGCGTCGTTGCACTGACCCATATCGAGGATGCGGGGCAGGCCGCCAATGGTGCCGAGGTCCATGTCATTGAAGCGATATTTGCCGCAGGCGAGTGTCAAAATCACCGTGTCAGACGGCGTCTGGCGCACAAAATCGGTGTAGTAGTTGCGGCCCGGCTTCGCGCCGTCGCATCCGCCGACAAGGAAGAAGTGACGGATGGCGCCCGACTTCACCGCCGAGATGACGGTATCGGCAACGCCGAGTACCGTGCCGTGGCCAAAGCCGGTCGTCACCGTCGCCCCGCCGTTGATGCCGGTAAACACGGTGTCTTCCGCATAGCCGCCCAGTGCCAGCGCCTTTTCGATGACGGGCGTGAAATCTTTATCCTCGCCGATGTGCACCATGCCGGGATAGGAAACCACCTCGGTGGTGAAAATACGGTCGGCGTAGCTGTCACGCACGGGCATAATGCAGTTCGTGGTGAACAGCACGGGGCCGGGGATGTTGGCAAATTCCTTTTGCTGGTTCTGCCACGCAGTGCCGAAGTTGCCCTTCAGGTGCGCGTGCGCCTTCAGCTTGGGATAAGCATGAGCGGGCAGCATTTCGCCGTGGGTGTATACGTTGACGCCCTTGCCAGCCGTCTGCTCGAGCAGCAGCTGCAAATCCTTCAGGTCGTGTCCAGAAACCACGATGAACGGCCCTTTTTCAACCGTGAGGGGCACGGTTGTCGGCACGGGTGTGCCATAGCTTTCGGTGTTGGCCTGGTCGAGCAGCGCCATGCACTTGAGATTGACCTCGCCGACCTTGAGCACGACGGCAAGCAGCTCGTCCGCTCCGGCGCTTTCGTTGGCGACGGCGCGCAGCCCTTCAAAGAAGAACGCGTTGACCACGTCGTCCTCATAGCCGAGCACGGCGGCGTGATAGGCATAGGCAGCCATGCCGCGCAGGCCAAACAGAATGAGCGACTTGAGCGAGCGAATGTCTTCATTTTCGCTCCACAGACTGAGCGGGCCGTGTTCGTCGGCACCGTATTCCTTGCCGCCCAGACGGGCAACCTCTCCACGAATGCGGTTTGTCAATTCCTCTTCGGTTTCGCGGTTAAAGCTGACGTTGGTGATCGTGGTGAACAGGCCGGCACGCATCAGATGCACCGATTCTGCTTCGGGGTGCTCGCCAGCGGCCTGTGCCAGCGCGATGAGAGCGCGGGTCAGATCATCCTGCGCGTTTGCGACGTCCGCAGGCTTTCCGCAAACGCCCATTTTGCCTGTGCAGCCGGTGCAGCCCGCTGTCTGCTCACACTGGAAGCAAAACATTTCCTTTGTCATAACAATTACCCTCCTATTTTGTCGGCCGGCATCGCCGCCGCACTATTGTATCCATTTATCAGTCCGATTTTCCAAAATCTTGACTTTACTGCTTGATGATACTACAATGAGAGAAGTAATGCGGTTGTTTTTACAACGGAAACGAGTGGTTATGGAGAAATATTTGAATATCCTGACAAAATCACCGCTGCTTAAGGGCGTTGCGGAAGATGAGATCGGCACGCTGCTCTCTTGCCTTTCTGCATCGGTGTCTTCTTACGAAAAAAACAGCTTCATCCTGCGTGCGGGCGATCCCGCCGACTCTGTGGGCATGATTTTAAGCGGCGGCGCCCATGTCATCAAGGAAGACTTCTGGGGCAACCGCAATCTTTTGTCGCACATCGCACCGAGCCAGCTGTTTGCCGAGACGTATGCTTGTTCCACTTCGATGACGCTCGCCGTCAGCGTAATCGCCGTCGAACCGACGACGGTTTTATTCCTTGGCATTCGGCGTTTGCTTACCACCTGTACCTCGGCATGCACGTTTCATACGCGCCTCATCCGAAACCTGCTTTCGGTCATGGCCGAAAAGAACCTGCTGCTGCACGACAAGCTCACCCATATGACACAGCGTACGACGCGCGAAAAGCTGCTTTCTTACCTTTCATCCGAGTCGGCACGGCAGGACAGTGCGTCGTTTGAGCTGCCGTTTAACCGCCAGCAGTTGGCCGATTTTCTGTCGGTCGACCGCAGCGCCATGTCAAACGAACTGTGCAAAATGCGTGACGAGGGCCTGTTGCGCTTTTACAAAAGCAGTGTGACGCTGCTGCAAAAACAAGACTAATGTGCCATATAGCAAAAGCCGCCGGATCGCTGCTGCGTCCGGCGGTGTTTTTGTATGCCGCCGCAGGTTAGTCCCCCGACCGGTCGGTTTTAATATCCTCTCGTCGCGCCAGCGGCTTGCCGCTGATGAGCACGGCATCGCACAGGCGCAAAAGCTCGATCACGCTTTGAAACTGCGTCTCGGGCGAGCCATCAAGCCAGTCGACCTTGCCCTGCCAGGTGGCGTTTTGCCGTGTACGCACATAGAGCGTAAACGTTGCCACTGCGCCGCGCTCCACGGGAAGTGTGATCACGGCGGGCGCCGGCTCCTGCTCGCCGGCTCTTACGGGCGGTTGCCGGAAAAAGCTGCGCGTGCGCTGAGACGGAAGCGGGAACCCGCGCAGGTCAAAGAACTCTTCAATTTGAATGAGCATGGAGCCGATGTCTGAAAATACAATAGGCTCCGCGCTGCCGGGACAATATACGCGGCCCTTCAGAATACCGCTGTTGTTTTCGTCGACGCAAACGCGCAGCCCGCCTGCGAGATAATGATACGGCGTTGTTCTCATGTTCGCCCCCCTTAATCGGAGTCGATTCCACTTCCGCTCCTATCACCATCATATAGGAAGGCGGTCACATTATGGTCACAAAACCGATTATTTTGTCTCCGTATAGCCGAGACGCTTTGCAAGCCGCTCCGGCGAGAACGAGGCTCGAATGGCAGCCTCCGGCGTGACCACGCCTTGCTCCACGAGCAGCTCAAGTGAGCTCTCCATGGAAACCATGCCCTCGCGCTGCGAGGTTTGAATCACGCCGTCGAGCTGGTGCAGCTTTGACTCTCGTATCATGGTACGCACGGCGCTGTTGCACCGCATAATCTCAAACGCGGGCGCCACGCCCGAAGCCGACGCCTCCGGCCTGCATTCGACCAGCTGTTGCGAAACCACGCCCTGCAGCACTGCGGCAAGCTGCACGCGGATCTGCTGCTGCTGCGCGGGCGGGAACGCGTCGACGACGCGGTCGATCGTTTTGGCAGCGCCCAGCGTATGCAGCGTTGAGATGACGAGGTGCCCCGTTTCGGCGGCCGTCATCGCGGCGCCGATCGTCTCATGGTCGCGCATTTCGCCCACTAGAATCACGTCGGGCGCCTGCCGCATGGCGGCGCGCAGTGCCGAGTGATAGGTTTCGGTGTCGGCCGTCAGCTCGCGCTGCGTCACCACTCCGTTTTTATGCTTGTGCAGATATTCAATCGGATCTTCAATTGTAATGATATGCCCGCCGCGTGTCGCGTTGATGCGATCTACCATGCAGGCAAGCGTCGTCGACTTGCCGCTGCCCGCCGGGCCGGTGACCAATATCAAGCCCTTTGTCTGTTCGCAGAGCGAGAGCACGCTTTCCGGAATGCCTAGCTTGCGGCTGTCCGGCATGTCAAAGCCAACGACGCGGATAACGGTCGCAAGCGAGCCGCGCTGACGAAACGCGTTGACGCGAAAGCGGGAAAGCCCTGCCACGGAAAAGGAGAAATCGTCGTCTCCGTGCTTTTCCAGCTTCTCGATCGACCGCCCGGCCGCGGCATAGCTGTCGCGCACCATTCCCTCCGCCTCGGCGGAGGTCAGGCGATCACTGCAGATGCGTGTAATCTTCCCGCCTATTTTGAGCGAGGTCGGCAGCCCCGCAATGATCAAAATATCGGACGCGCCGTGAATCACGGCGCTTTGCAGCAGTTCGGCAAACGTCACGTTTATTCTCCCTCCCATACCGGCAGCGGCGTGTCATCCGGCGTATCCGTCTCTCCCGTATCAATCAGTTTCCATTCGGCGATCTCGCCGTCGCGTGCAATAACGGAAAGCGCCATGCGCTCGTCAACGGCGATGACGAACGCGTCGTCCGCGCCTTTTTGCAGGCCGTTGACACGCAGCGCCGCCTGATATTCCGCTTCATAATACGCGCGATGAAACTCCGCGTTTTCACGGCTGAGCCGCATATCGGCGCGCGCCGACACAAGTGTCAACGTTGCAAATACCGCCATGCTGGCGACGGCGAGCACACAGAGCACAAGCATACCACCCGTCAGTACGGGAAGGCGGCCTTTATTTCCCATAGCGCACCTCCGCGACGAGCAGATGATAAACTTCTTTCTTGGCAGCGCAAACGGAGATGCGCGCCGTGCGCGTACTGCCGCGCATCGTATTGCGTACCATAACCCGCAGCCCGCCGCTGTCCTCTACCAAATCGTCAAACGGCTGGGCGCGCCACCGCTCCGCGTATTCGGTGGCCATGGCGACGGCCTGCGTCAGCTCGACGCTCTCGCGCGAAATGCCCTCGGAGCGCAGCGAAATACCGATGCATACGGCGGCACACAGCACAAAGAGAACGACAGCGGCAGCCAGCTCGAGCAGCAGCAGCGAGGTGCGCGACATTCCATGCTCTTTCATCGCGCGCCCTCCTCCAAGCTCAAGGGATAAACAGCCGTATGCGCCGTTTCCCCGTCTTTTTCGACGGTCAGCGCAAGCACATCATCTTCCTGCCGCACGGTCAGGCGGTCGAGCGCAAGCACCGCAAGCCCCGATGCGGCGGGCAGCTTAAGCCCCCGCTCGCAGAACAGCTCGCGCAGTGCCCCATCGGTACAATATAAATAGGTGTCGTACACCACGCCGTCGATCTCCTCGGTCAACCGCAGCGCGGGCACGCCGTCAAGTTCGGCAAGCGCCGCGCGGTCGGCGCGCCGTGTCTGATTGACGAGATAAGAAAGCGCCGTGCGCGCCGTAAAATTGCGTTCCGTGCGCTCGATCACGCTGCGATAAACGGTCAGCCCCACGGCCGCCGCGCCACAAAGCGCAAGCACAAACAGCACGAGCAGAAGGAGTACCCCGCCGCGCTCAAGCACGGCGGCAGTTTCGTTTTTCCTCATGCGCTACCTCCGAAGAACGGCGACGTCCGGCATGAGGTTTGACCCGGACGGCATGTAGTATACCGCATAAAGCGCCTCGTCGGGCGAGATACCGGACTTTTGCAGCAGCTCGTCAAGACTTGCGGGATAGCGTCCCTCCAGCGCGTAGCACTGTACAGCCGCGCGGCGCAGCGCCTGCTCGAGCGCCTGCACGCCCTCCTCGCCCGCTCGGGCGCGCAGCATGCCGGGCGCCACCCAAAGCAGGCAAAGCACAACCGCGGTGCAGCAGACATACAGCACCGCACCCATACGGCGCCTTTTTCGCATAAACATATCAGGGGCTCCTTTCCTCGGCTTAGCGTGCCGCGAGCACCGATAAAAGCGGCAGCATGGCGGATAGGAGCACCGCGCCAACAAGCACGGAAAGCGCCGAAACAAGCATCGGCTCAACACGGCCTACCATGCGGTCAAGCCGCGCCTCGGCATCGTCGCGGCATAAGCGCGCGACCTCCTCCATCGCCCCGTCCGGCTGGCCGGCGCGAAAGCCGGCGCGCAGCAGCGCAGCGTGCACGCCGGTAAACAGCCCCGCCTGCTCTGCGGCGCCGGGAAAGTCCATTCCCTCCGCAACCGACAGAGCGCACGCCTCGGTGGCGGCTCGAATCGTCTCATTTCCGATAAGCTCTACGGCGCTTTCCGCACCCTCGCTCATATCAAAGCCGCTTGACAGCATAAGCGCCATGACCGACGCGTAGCGCGCCCGCGCAAGGGCGCACGAGAGCGGTGTCTTTTGCATCCGACGGGAAAGCAGCGCCGCAAGCGGCTGCCCCATCGGCGTCAGCAGTGCGAGCAGCGCTACTCCCGAAACGGCGGCAACCAATGCGGCAAGTACCGCCGTCGCAGGACGCAGCGCGTCTCCGGCATGCAGAAGCATACGCGCAACGCCGGACATCTCGCTGCCCAGCTCGCGGTAAACGGTCTCAAATACAGGCATCACCTGCGTCAGCAGCGCGAACACGACAACGACGAGAATGAGCGCCATCGCGCCGGGATAAATGACAGCCCTACGCACGGCGGCGGCAATTGCGGCCTCGCGCTCATAGTGCGCGGCAAGCGCACGTGTCACCTGCTCTGTGTGCCCCGTCATCTCGCCGACGGCGAGCATGTCGGTCAGATAGCGCGGGAAGCGCCCGGCGGTACGCAGCGCTTCCGAAAGCGGCGCACCCTCCTCCAGCGCATGCAGCGCAGCCGAAAGCAGCGCCTCTTCCTCCGCATCGCTCCGGGCACGCATCGAGGCAAGCGCCTCGGACGGCGTTACACCGGCGCGCAGCAGCATTGAAAGCTGCAGGCAAAAAGATGCCAGTTCGTCGCTTTGCAGCAACCCTTTATGTTGTTTGGTCTGCGACATTGCAACCCCTCAATCCAAAAATCGGGTGGGCAATCCCACCCGATTTACTTTTTTCATTTACACTTTTAATAAGCGAACTTCTCGGCGTACGTCTTACCATCGCCCAAATATTTGCCCAGCGTCTTGCTGTTTTGCCCCAATGAGGACGCAAAGGTGGGATCCATCAGCTCCCAATCTTTTCCGTCGAAGTAAATCAGCTTGTCCACCCAGCCGGTACCCTCGATGTATACGTTGATCCATGCGTGGTAAGCCGTGCCCGCATAGCCGATGACCAGCTTGCACGGAATATCGCGGCTGCGAAGCATCGCCGCCATCAGTGCCGCGTAATCGAAGCAGATGCCTTTTTTGCGTACGAGCACCTTATCGATATCGGGCAGATAGCCGGACTGCACCGTTTTTGCAAGCTGCGTGTCGTAGGTTAGCGTCTGAATGACAAAGCCGTAAACTTTCTGGACGCGCTCCAGGTCAGTTTTGGTGTTCTTAACAAGCTCGGCCGCTTTTTTCACCGCCGCGCTGTCGTCCGTATAGCTCACATATTGGTTTGAATAAAGGAACGGCAAAAATTCGTTGCGCAGGGCAAGCGTAAGCTTACACGAAAAACTTTGCGAGTACTTCGTGCCGGAAATATTCTTGAATACGCCGACGGTGTAGTCGCCGTCGCCCTCGGTCAGCGGAAAAATCTCCGCCCGGCCGTCCGCGCTGAGGTTATAGGTATATTTGGCGCCTTCCGCTTTGGTGACGATCACCTTTAGCTTCGCGGTCTTATCACCGAGCCATTTGACAAGAACATACCCCTCCGCCGTATTAGAGAGATCAACCTCTGCGTATTGGTTGGACTCCACCGACACGCCTGTCTGCATCTGCATTTTCAGCGGTACCTTTTTCGTTTCGGCAGCGGCAAGCAGGCCGATGCCGCCGCCCAGCGCGAGCAGAAGCATAACGGCAACGATTCTTGTGTAACAGTTTTTTCGAGTCATGATACTCCTCCCGTCCCGTTGCAGCCAATGGGCCGCTTGTATGAGCGCCCGGGCGACCGTGTTTAATCAGTCAGCTCGAGCTGCTGCAGTTTATAGTGCAGCTTTAAGAAGTGGCGTCTGTATTGCTTTCTGAAGTTGGCGGCGATACGGTCCATCACGTTTTCGCCGTCTTCAAACGTCAGCGCTGGCAGCATGATGACGAACTGCGCGCCGCTGTACCGCGCGACGATATCGCCTTTTCGCAGGCTTACCTTAATGACGTCAAGCAGCTGATCCATTGTCACGTTGAGCAGCTCGAGCGACGGCACTTCGCCGGACGGCGTGGCCACTGTTATGAGTGCGACGAAAACCGACATGCCGTAGCGCGCGGCGCGGCGCGCCTCCAGCCGGTAGGCTTCTTTAAAAAATCCGTATTCGCACACAAACGCGCCTTTCAGCGCCTCCGTCTCCATCAGCTCGTGTTGAATCGCACCGAGATCAAGCTCCAGCGTTTTTTGCGTTTTCATGATTTCGGAATACAGCGTGCGCAGTTCCTCCGACGGCTTCACGCCTAGGTTGCGGTAAAGCAGATCGGTAGCCGTTTCATAGTGGTTGAGCGCCGCGGCGTCTTTCCCTTGCTTGAGCAGCGCGCGAATCAGCAGACTGTGCAGCCGTTCGTCAAGCTGGTCAATGACGATGGCGGCGTTGCAAACCTCTACCATCTCAGAATAGTGCCCCTCCTCTTCAAGGAGATGGGCAAGCGTCTTCACTGCGTTCAGGTAGCGCGCATGATAATGCGCGTTGAGCGGCACAACCCAAAGCTCCATGGTTTGCTTAGGCAAAAAGTCACCGCCATACAGCGAAACAGCTTTTTGATAAAGCTCGATTCGTTCATCGGCAGGGCGGCGAACGTCATCCGCGCGGCGCACAAGTGCCTCAAATTCATCAGTGTCGACGATGAACTCCACTCTGTGGTTCATACGATAACCACCGCGGTAGGACAAGATCAGCTCTTCACCGCATGCGCGCTCAATCGGCTCGATCTGCTGCCGAATACGATACATCAGCGTCTTCAGCGCATTGGCCGGTTTATCACAGTTTTCTCCGGGCCAAAGCGTTTCGATCAAATCCTGCTGAGACGCTTCCTTCGTGCGGTGCACCAGCAGATAGGCAAGCAGGTTCCACATTTTGCGCGAGCGGTTGATATCGTCGCCGATGCATACGTCGCCTACACAAAGCTCAAGTTTGCCCAGCATTGCGATGCGCACCTGGGGCATAGCGGTTTTCAGCGTGGGGGAGTGCTTCATGTTACCGACCCTCCTGCCTTGCTGCGCACACTTCGGTTACAAATTGACCGAGGATACGGCGCAGGCTGCCATTCTGTGTCCTCATTATACTTCATCTAAATAAGAAAATCTACCCTTTTTTTGTGCATTCCCCCAGGCTTTCATCATTTTTCGGGCTGTGACTTTTGTGCTCGCCGACGCATCATTTCCTTTTGTTTTGTGACCGCTCTGTGACCGGCCCATGATAGGCTTATCCTATAAGGAGGTGTCTCTATGAACAATGATTCGGGTACGTTTATCGTGCAGGTGCTCTATCGCAGAAACGGAACCTGGCAGGGAGTTTTAAAATGGACCGACGGACGCCGCGAGCAGCAATTCCGCAGCGCCTTTGAAATGCTGAAGCTGATGGACGAGGCGCTTGGCTCCGACATCCCCGAGGTGGAAGACTAAGCACAATCGGATGCAAAAAGCCCTTTCCGTTTGGAAAGGGCTTTCTTATCATTCGGCTATACCCCCACGCGAACGGTCAGCGCCTGATCGACCGTGTTGAAAAAGCGTGCGTCGGGCAGCAGGTCAAGCGTATCGGTCCGCATGAGCATATCATGCACATGGCGCTGCGCTCCGCAGATCGACACGGCCGTGCCACGCTCCTGATAAAAATCCAGCAGTTCGTTCAGCGCCTGCGCGCCGCCGAGATCGATGCTCGGCACGCCGCGCATCGCAATGACCAGCCGTTCGCACATGTTCACGCCGGCAAGCTCACGCTTGAGCGTCTCTACGTTCGCGAAGAACAAAACGCCGTCGATCGTGACAACCGTGGCGTCCAGCTTGTCGTCCTCGCTGTCAAACTCCGTGATGGTAACGTGAAGGCGCGTCTGACGGTAAACGAATACGACAGCCGCAAACGCAACGCCAGAAAGAATCGCGACGTTGAGATCAAACACAATGGTGCACACCATGGTAAGCAAATACGCGGTGATGGCCGCCTTAAACCTCTTGCGGAAAATGTATCGGATGTTTTCCCAATCGTTCATCCTCGCCGCGGAAACGACGAGCACGCCGGCCAGCGCGGCAAGCGGTACCTCCGCCATCAGATCTCCCAGCAGAAAAAGCACGCCAATCAACCCGAATGCCGAAAATATGCCCGTCATGCGCGTGCGTCCGCCCGATCGAATGGCAACGCTCGTGCGCGCCAGTGCGGACGCAGCAGGCACGCCACCGAAAAACGGAATAATAAGATTACCCACGCCCTGCGCCACAAGTTGCTGGTCTGGGTCGAAACTTTCGTTTTTCATACGCGACGCAGAAGCGCCGCACAAAAGGCTCTCTACCGCGATGAGCGCCGCACACGACAGCGCGGGAGATAAATAGGTCTGCAGCACGGTGCCCCACTCGATTGCGGCAAGATCAAGCCGCGCGGCGGGCAGCAGCGTGCGCGGAATGGCGCCCACCTTCGCGCCGTCAAGACCGAGCACCGCGCTCAGCGCAGTCGCGAGCACGATGGCGGCAAGGCTCGACGGAACGTGCCGGTTCCATTTCTTCGGCCAGAACACCATGACAACGAGAACAAACACGCCGATTAACAGGGCGTGGCTGTCGGGTGAGAAGCCGTTTCGAAAATAGCTGACCAGCTTTTGCAGCACCGTCGCACCCTCGGAGGAAACGCCGAAAAACGCGTCAACCTGTCCGAGTATAATCATCAGCGCGATGCCCGAAGTAAAGCCGCAAACCACGGGAAGCGGAATAAGTGAAATCAGCTTGCCGAACTGCAGCAGTCCCGCAAGCAGCAGCACGGCGCCGGCAAGCAGCGTCACGATGAATACGCCCTGCACGGTATGGCGCGCGGCGACCACCGTCAAAATGGCCATCATGGTGCCCGTCGGTCCCGCGATCTGGTAAGACGCGCCGGACAAGCCGCTGATAATCAGCCCCGCCAGAATGGCGGAAATCAGACCCGCCGCGGCGTCGCCCCCCGAGCTGACACCGAACGCAAGCGCGAGCGGCAGCGAAACGGCCACCACCGTCATGCCGGCAACGGCGTCGGCGCCCAGCGCCGCCTTGTTATAACCTGCAAACTCTTCTTTTAAACGCGCAAAAAAACGTGAACCCAAAATCCTTCATCCTTTGCCGTAAGTCATTCCTCTTCAGTTTACGCCCATTGACACGGTGTTGCAAGGAAAAACGCATAAAAAGTGAATTATTTTCATTTTTTGTCGAGGTTGTATGGTTTGTTTTCATTTTGTTCATTTTTTTGCATATTTCTGCTCATAAATTTCCCGTATGATAACAAAGAAGCTTTTTGAGGGAGGGATCATGCTTGATCCAAGTCAAAAATCTTGTCAAGCGTTATGGAGACCACACCGCCGTAGACAGCCTCACCTTTTCGGTTGAAAAGGGGCAGATCTACGGCTTTTTGGGTCCCAACGGCGCGGGCAAGTCGACGACCATGAACATTATGACCGGTTGCCTCGGCGCGACGTCGGGCGAGGTGCTCATCGACGGGCACAGCATCCTACGCGAGCCGGAGGAGGCCAAGCGCCGCATCGGGTATTTGCCCGAGCAGCCGCCGCTTTACACCGAAATGACGGTGCGCGAATACCTTGACTTCGCCGCAGAGCTGCGCGGCATCGCGCGCGCCGACCGCGAAGCCGCCGTGCGTGACGCGATGGAGCAGACGGTGCTCACCGATGTGCAGCATCGCCTGATTCGCAATCTTTCCAAGGGCTATTGCCAGCGCGTCGGCCTGGCGCAAGCCATTCTGGGCTATCCAGACGTGATTATTCTGGACGAGCCGACCGTCGGCCTTGATCCCAAGCAGATCATCGAGATCCGCGAGCTGATTCGCAAGCTGGCGCGCGAGCACACCGTCATTTTAAGCTCGCATATCCTCTCGGAAGTCAGCGCGATCTGCGATCACATCATGATTATCTCGCACGGCCAGCTTGTGGCAAGCGGCACGCCTGCCGAGCTTGAGGCGATGATGCACAGCGCAGCTGCGCTGCAGCTCGTCGTGCAGAGCGGTGAGGATGCAGTACGCCGCGCGCTGTCCGGGCTTGACGGCGTGGAGAGCTTTGCGTGCACCATGGGAGACGCGCCGGGCGAGCTGCGCGTTGTGGTACATACCGGCGATGCCGACATCCGCGCCGCGCTGTTTTTTGCGTTCGCGCGCGAAGGCGCCGCCATCGTCGAGATGACGCGCTCCGCTGTGTCTCTTGAGCAGGTCTTCCTTGAGCTGACGGAAGACGCGCCCGTGCAGGACGCTGCGCAGACGGAAGGCTCAAACGAAGAAGAAACGGAGGATGCCGAATGAACGCCGTTTACAAACGGGAGCTTCGCTCCTATTTCCGCTCGATGACCGGCTACGTGTTCATCGCGCTCTTCACTGCTTTTACGGGCGTCTACTTCATGGTGTTTAACCTGCAGAACGGCTTCCCCTATTTCGCGCGCACGCTTTCAAGCGTCATTTCCGTCTTTTTGTTCACCGTTCCGCTGCTCACCATGCGCAGCATGGCGGAGGATCGCCGCAACCGCACCGACCAGCTGTGGCTGACATCGCCCGTCTCTGTCGGGCGCGTGGTGCTTGGCAAATTTTTCGCCATGGCGACCGTATTCGCCATTCCGACGGGCATTTTGGCCCTTTGCCCGCTCATCATCGGCAGCACGGGCAACTGGTTCCCTAAAACGGACTATGCCACGCTGCTCGCCTTTTTCCTGCTCGGCTGCGTTTATATCGCCATCGGTATGTTCCTTTCTTCCCTCACGGAGAGTCAGGTGATCGCGGCGGTCGGCACCTTCGGCGTGCTGCTGCTGCTCAACCTTTGGGACACGCTGACGCGCTTCCTTCCGCAGAGCGCCTTCGGCTCGTTCGTCGGCTTTCTTGCGGTTGCACTTCTGCTGTGCGGCCTGATCTGGGCGATCACACATAGCGGCGTTGCCACGATGTATACCGGCATTGCGTCGGCTGTCGTGCTGCTCGGCATTTACCTGATTAAGCCGTCACTGCTTGCGGGTGCGCTGCCCACGCTGCTCGGCAAATTTTCTCTGATGACCACGTTCGCGAATTTTTACGCCTACGACCTGTTTGACATCGCGGGTCTTGTGACCTATCTTTCCATCATCGCTCTCTTCGTCTTCTTCACCGTGCAGTCGGTGCAGAAACGACGTTGGAGCTAAGGAGGCGCGCCATGATAAGCAAACTGAAAGAAACGCTCGCAACGGCGCGCGCCAAAAGCGGAACCTACAGCCTTTCGCTGTGCGCTGTGGCGATTGCCTGCGTCCTTGTGCTCAACTCCGCCGTTTCCGCTATGCCCGCCAAGTTCCGCACGCTTGACATGACGAGCGGCAGCCTTTACGATCCGTCTCAGACGGCGGCAGACTTTATGAAGTCGCTCGGAAACGACGTGCGCATCATCGTGCTGGCAAGCGATGCGAATATCGATAAACGCATTAAAAACTTTTTGAGTAACTATGAAAATCTCTCGCCGCGCCTGCACGTTGAGTACATCGACCCCGTCGCTTTCCCTTCGGCGACCAAAACCTACTCGGCCGAAGAAAACTCCGTCGTCGTGCTTTGCGAAGACACGGGCAAGCAGCGCGTCATCTCGTTTTACGACATCATCAAAATCGACGAGGCGACCTATTATT
>MEFT01000023.1 GCA_001725215.1 Clostridium sp. SCN 57-10 | reverse complement strand
TCGGCCACCAGACCAGCGCGGTGACGGCGCTGGTCGATTCGATCGATTTCGCGCTGTCGGCGAACGGCGCCAGTACGGCCCCCGATTTCACCGTCTCGGCCACCAGCTCCTCCGCCGCCTCCGGCGTTTTGCGGATTTCCGCCGCCTGCTCCCCATCAATGCGCGTAATGGAGAGAAGGTTTTCGACCATGCGGATCAGCCACTGAGAGTCATCCTTGATTTCGGAAAGCAGCTTGAGCCGCTCTTCGCGTGACAAGCGTTCATCATTTTCCATGATGGCAGACGTCGCACCCAGGATGCAGGTCAGAGGTGTGCGCAGATCGTGAGACACGGCACGCAGCAGATCACCCCGTGCTTTTTCTTTCTCCGCTTTGATGCGGATGTCGCCCGCCTGCTTGATCTGCGTGGTCAGCGTGCTCGTCGTGATAGCCACGACGAGCATGCACAGCATCAAAATCGGATAGCCCGATATACTGAAGTTAAACTTGAAATATGGATATGTGAATACGTAATTAACCGCAAGCACGCTGATGATCGAAGCAATTGTACCGTAAACATGGCCGTGTGTAAAGCGTGAAACAAGAAATACCGCAAAAATAAAGAACATTGCGGCATATCCGTCGCTGCCGGTCGTACTGCGCAGCATTAACGATAACAACAGCGCTGCGCCCAATATGCCAAGCGTAACGAAGCCGTCGCACAACGTTTGCACAAGATGCCTTCTTTGTTCGGTTTCCGCGTGCATACGCCGCCTCCTTATGCGGCGCCAAGTGCGCCGCATGTTTCACTTCCATATCAGGACACCGTGCCGCGTTATGCCTCGCCGGTCACAAGCACCTGCTCGCCGTCTGATGTTGCGGAAAGACGTTTCAGCGGATTTTCATACGAGCTTATGATGATGCCCGCCGCTTTGTCCTCCACCTCTTTTTCGATCAGGCGGCGCAGATTGCGCGCGCCGTATTTGACCGAGAAGGACTTCTTCACCAGATAATCGACGAGCGCGTCGTCGTAAGTTAGCGTGATGCCGTTGCGTCCCACCGCCGTGCGAAGATCGTCAAGCATGATGCGGCAGATGCGCGCAAAATCTTGCTCGGTCAGCTGGTTGAACGAAATGATCTCGTCGATGCGGTTGATAAACTCGGGGCGCATGATGTCGTTGAGGGCGCGCAGCGCTTTTTCGCGCCCCTGCTCGGTCACAGTACGCCCAAAGCCGACAGCTCCGTCGCGCCGCTCGGAGCCGGCGTTCGATGTCATGATGATGACGGCGTTTTCAAAGCTGACGTAGCGGCCCTGCGCATCGGTGATGCGTCCGTCGTCCAGAATCTGCAGCAGCATGTTGAGCACATCGGGATGCGCCTTTTCAATTTCATCAAACAACACCACGCTGTAAGGACGACGCCGCAGCTTCTCAGTCAGCTGTCCCGCCTCGTCGTAGCCGACATAGCCCGGCGGCGCGCCGATCAGCTTAGACACGCTGTGCTTTTCCATATATTCCGACATGTCAAGGCGGATAAGCGCGTCGGGCGTGTTGAACAAATCTTCTGCAAGGCGCTTGACCAATTCGGTTTTGCCGACGCCGGTCGGCCCGACGAACAGGAAGGACACCGGCTTGCGCTTTTCGCTGATGCCCGCCCTGCGGCGGCGAATGGCGGATGCGACGGCGCTTACCGCCTCATCCTGGCCGACGATATGTCCGCGCAGGCGCTCTTCGAGCTTGAGCAGCCGTTCGAAATCGTGCTCGCGCACGCGGCTTGCGGGAATTTTCGTCCACAGTTCGATGACGCGCGACAGATCGTCTACGCTCAGCTCGGGCGTTTTCTCAAGCTCCAGCTCGCTGAGGCGCTGCTCGATCTGCATTTCGCGGCTCTTGATCTCGGCGACGCGTGCGAACAGGCTCTCATCCTGCCCGTCGCGCGCCAGCAGCGTCTCGCGCTGGACGATCAATCCGGCAAGCTCGTCGCGCAGGCGCGCGCGCTCGTTGAGAAGCGGGCTGTGCAGGTTCAGATCGGAGCACGCCTCGTCAAGCAGATCGATCGCCTTGTCAGGCATAAAGCGGTCGTTGATATAGCGATCGGCCAGATAAACGGCCTGCCGCACCGCCTCGACCGGGATAACGACATGGTGGAAGCTTTCGTAATAGCTCTTGACGCCCTTGAGGATTTCAAAGGTTTCGTCGACCGAAGGCTCGTTAATGATAACCGGCTGGAAGCGGCGCTCGAGCGCGGCATCCTTTTCGATGTGCTTGCGATATTCCTTAAACGTCGTCGCGCCGATGACCTGAATCTCGCCGCGCGACAGCGCAGGCTTTAAGATGTTCGCCGCGTTCATCGAGCCTTCCGCATCGCCCGCTCCGACCAGGTTGTGTACCTCGTCGATGACCAGAATGATATTGCCAAGCTCCTTGACCTCGTCGATCAGGCTTTTCATGCGCCCTTCAAACTGGCCGCGGAACTGCGTGCCGGCCACCATGGCCGTCATATCGAGCAGCCAAACCTCTTTGCCTCGCAGCTTAAACGGCACGTCACCCGAGGCGATGCGCTGCGCAAGGCCTTCGGCCACCGCCGTCTTGCCGACGCCCGGCTCGCCGATCAGGCAGGGGTTATTTTTCTGTCTGCGGTTGAGGATCTGGATGACACGTTCCGTTTCGCGGTCACGCCCGACCACGCGGTCGAGCTTGCCGTCGCGTGCGCGCTCGGTTAGATTAAGCGCATAGCTGCGCAAAAATTTATGTTTTTTATCGCCCTTTTTCTCTTTTTGGCCTGCGGCTCCTTCTTTTTTGCCGCCGATTGCGCCGAAAAACGGAAGCGTCGGCGTGCGGGATGAGTCGGAGTCGTCATCTTCTTCTTCTTCGTCCTCTTCTTCTTCGGCGGCGCCGCCCATTGCGGACTGTAGCCCCTCGATTCCGCCCATACCGGACAGCATCCCCTCCAGCATCTCGGCTCCGCCGTTTTGCAGCTCCGTCGCGATGCCTTCGAGGTCGGAATCGGTGATGCCAAACTTGTCCATCATATCGGCGACCGGCTTAATGCCCATGTCGCGGGCGCACTTAAGGCAAAAGCCCTCGTGCTTGGTCGCACCGTTTTCGATTTTTGTAATAAAAATAACAGCCATATTTTTTTTGCATCTTACGCAAATTGGCAGGTTCATATCTCGTTCTCCTTATGGTCGCTTGCGCGAGCGGTTGCATTGCGCTGCTCAAGGCTCAGCCGGAGCGCGCGCAAAAGGTAGGTTACAAAGGCAAGCAGCATCAGCATAAAGGACAGACCCAAAAGAAAGCCTCTTGCGATGCTCGAAAGCCCGGGAATCAGTGTAATAAACGCGATGGCGGCATAAAAGGTCACCGTAGCCGCCTTTCCGACGATATTGGAGGGCGGCACATCGCGGATTTTTCGAAACAGCACCAGTCCGCCGATGCCCTGTACGGCCTCCTTGACGAAAAAGAGGGCCGTCAGCCAAAGTGGCATCAGCTCGCGCACCGTCAGGCAGACAAGCGCCGAAAACACCATCAGCTTGTCGGCCAGAGGGTCTAAAAACCGGCCGAGCATCGTGATCTGATTATATTTCCGCGCGATATAGCCGTCAAGCATGTCGGTTAGACCGGCAAATATGAAAATGGCGGTTGCGATGGGATAGGCATAAGGGTGCGACGACAAAAACGCCGCGATAAATGCGGGCACCAGCGTAAGACGAAAGAGGGAGAGCGCATTCGGAAGATTCATTGCGTTACCTCATCCTTTATCAGCAATTCAGTGAGCGCGCCGCCTATGCGGCTCTGCTCCAGTGTATGTCGGTTCAGCAGTCCGATGTCCTCGGTGGGCGCATACTTCACGGCGCCCCAGCACAAAACAAGCACGACGACGGCGCCCGTCAACGCGCCGAGCAGGCCGCCCAACATGCGGTTCAGCGAGCTGAGCACCGGGATGCCGTCATGCCCGAGCAGCGACGCGAGAACACGCACCGCAAGCTGCAACGCCACAAAAACGGCGAGAAACGCAAGAACGGGCGCAACACGGGCGGCAAGCGCGTCTCCCGCGGCACGGCTCAGTTTTTCGCTGGTATCGGCGGCGCTTTGAAACAGCGCGTCAGCCGAAGCGTTGGGCAGCTTGAGCGCCTCAAGCAATTTGACGAATCCGGCGTAAGTATCCTGTGCGACGGGTGAGGACAATATTCCGTCCACGCCCGCGGAAAGAGCGGCTTTTTTCACCGTGCCGGCAAAAAACGGCGCGATGATTTTTGCAATAAGCGGTGAAATCGCGGGGGAAAGCTTGATCGCGCCGACCAGCCCGACGACCGAGCTAGCCAGCCCCGCAACGGCGCGCAGCGCGCCGCGGCGTGCGCCGATGACGACGCACAGCACAAAGATCGCAATCAATGCGAGATCAATCCATAAGGGTGCGTTCATTGATGTTCCTCCTCCGGTGTCACAAGCTCGGCTCGGTCGGAATAGACAAGCACGACGCGCCCGTCGGCGCGCACCAGCACATCCTGTGCGCCAGTATCGCGCTGTGCGCGCACTACGGGCTCTGCGCCGGACAAGTCGACGGTGACGAGCCGCGTGCGAAACAGAATGGCAAGCGTATTGCCCCGCAGGTCGATGGCGCGCGGAATGCCCTCGTACCGCCCTGTAAAGCGCGCCGTTCCGTCCGGGCTTACAAGCCGCACCTCAATGCCCTCGCCTGCCGATTCCGCGCGAATCGCCACAACGGGCGTTTCTTCACTGTGTCGGCCAAACGCGATGAGCGATCCCGCGGCATAGACAGAGCTTCCCTTCAGCGTGCCGTCACTTTCATAAATATAAACGCCGTCCGTCGCGATTATGACGAGGTTTCCCTCGCGGTCATAGCAAAGTGAATAAACTTGCCGCTCTCCGAGCGGAATTTCGCAAAGCGGCTCTTCCTGCCGCACCGAGCAGACGCGCACCGAGTAATACGGCGCACCGTCACGCTCTGAGGCACATAGCACCGCAAGCGAGCGCCCGTCCGGTGCGGGACAGGCCATGATGATATAATAGTCGCTTGTCTGCCATTTAAAAATACGATTGAGACGCGCGTCAAACATCGTAACCGCCGCGCGGTAGCCGTTTTCATCGGTCACAAGGCAGAACGCGCCGCGCTCGCTCATCTGTCCCGACACAATGGGAGACTCCAGCGTGCCGCTGCCGATGCAGGAATATCCGTTGACGACCGCATAGGTTTTGCCGCCGCGGTCATAGATCAGCATCTGCTTCTGACCCGCGCTCAGCGTGGGACGCGCGGCGTTGGCCTGGTAAACGAAATCTCCGCCCGAAAGCGCCGTGACATAGCGAAATGTATTACCGCCGTAAACGGCAAGGCCCATATCGAACAGCGCGTAATCACTGTCAAGCCCCGCCTCAAACGAAAAGCTCGTAAACTCGCTCTTTTCACCGCTCGCGGCGCGCAGATAGGAGTAAATCCTGCGCGCGTTTGCAAGGTTAAGCTCATCCCGATATTGGTAGATGCAGAAAACCACCGTCGCGAGCAGTCCGATCAGGGCAAGCGAGCGCAGCCCGCCCGCCACCGCCAGACGAAAATCCTCGCGAAAGCGTGTGATATTGCTTTTACTTTTCTCTTGCAGAGCCATCCAGTTCCTCCATACCATAGGTCAGAGCCGTTAGGTAAAGTCCCTCGGGCGGCGCCGTCGGGCCTGCGCGCTCGCGGTCGCGCGAGCGCAGCACGTCGGGGATATCGCCAGGCAAGAGCTTGCCGATTCCGCAGTAGATCAGCGTACCCGTAATGGCGCGCACCATGTTGTACAAAAACCCGTCGGCACAAACTCGCACCGACACGCAGTCGCCCTGCCGAGTCACTTCGCAGTAATGAATCTCGCGCACGGTACTTTTAACGGGCGTGCCCTCCGAGCGGACGGCCGCAAAATCCTGCCGCCCGACGAAATGCCGCGCGGCGCGCGCCATGGCGTCTTCATCGAGCTGCTGCGGATAAAAGTAAGCGCGGTCATTAAGAAACGGGTTGCGCACGCGGCTGTTGTGGATCTCATAGGTATATTCCTTGCGGATGCACGAAAAGCGGGCGTCGAAGTCGTCGCCGACGCGCACGGCGCGCTCGATAACGATGTCGCGCGGCAGGCGTGCGTTGAGCGCAGCGGGCAGACGGTCGAGCGGGATGCCTGTTTCAAGCGCGCACGACGCAACGTAGGTTCGGGCGTGCACACCGGCGTCGGTTCGTCCGCAGCCGGAAAGCGAAACGCGCGTGCCGCACGTTTTTTCAATGGCGGTTTCCAGGCACTCCTGCACTGTAATACCGTTTTTCTGGCGCTGCCAGCCGTGATAATGCGTGCCGAGATACGAAAGGCGCAGAGCAAGCTTTGCCATTACAAAAGCCTCAGCGCCACCACGCCCGCGACAAACGCTGCCGTCAGCGCGAAGGCCGCCGCGTCAAGCGCGGTATAGCGCAGCACATGCAGGCGCGTGCGCCCCTCACCGCCGCGGTACAGTCGGCATTCCATCGCCGTTGCCAGCTCGTCCGCTCGGCGGAACGCCGAGATGAAGAGCGGCACGAGCACGGGCACCAGCGCCTTTGCGCGCGAGACAAGGTTGCCGCTTTCAAAATCCGCACCGCGCGCCTTCTGCGCCGACATGATTTTATCGGTCTCTTCAATCAGTGTGGGGATAAAGCGCAGCGCGATGGTCATCATCATTGCAAACTCATGCACGGGCACCTTCAGCTTTTTGAGCGGATTCATCAGCCGCTCGATGCCGTCGGTCAGCGCGATGGGTGACGTGGTATAGGTGAGCAGCGACGTTGCGGCGATGAGCAGGATGATACGCGCGATCATATAGGCCGCGTTGCGCAGTCCTTCTTCCGTGATACGCAAAAAGCCCCACGACCACAGCACTGTGCCCGGTGTGTAAAATACATTGAGCACCGCCGTGAACACGACGATGATGAGAATGGGGCGAAGCCCCTTGATCATCAGCCGCGGGCTGATGCGCGCCACCGCCACAACGAGCACGAGTACGCCGCCGCACAGCAAATAGGCCCAAAGCCCACGCGCGGCAAACAGCGCGACAATATAGGCCGTAACGATCATGATCTTTGCGCGCGGATCGACGCGGTGTACGACGCTGCTGCCGGGAAAATACTGCCCAAGCGTAATGTCTTTCAGCATGCGCCCACCTCCTTTTTGCGGGCGCGCAGCGTCTCAAGCGCCTGCTGCACCGTGAAAATATCGGTCGGCACATCCATGCCGCGCCGCTTAAGCTCAAGGAACACGCGCGTCACCTGCGGTACGTTAAGCCCCGCCTCGATCAGCCGCTCGGCATGGGCAAACACCTCTCGCGGCGTGCCTTCCATCAGCACACGCGCCTTTTCCATCACCACGATGCGCGACGCCATTTTGGCGGCGTCCTCCATGCTGTGGGTAACGAAAATCACGGTCGTGCCGTTTTTTCTGCGGTAGTCGGAAATAAAGCCGAATACGTCGTCGCGCCCCGCGGGGTCAAGCCCCGCCATCGGCTCGTCGAGAACAAGCACCTCAGGCTCCATGGCAAACACGCCGGCGAGCGCCACACGGCGCTTCTGCCCGCCCGAGAGGTCAAACGGCGACTGGTCGAGCACGGCGCGCGGCAAGCCGACGATGGCGGCCGATTCTTCCACACGGCGGTCGATTTCCGCCTTCTCAAGCCCCATGTTTTTGGGGCCGAACGCGATGTCAGCGCGCACCGTCTCTTCAAACAGCTGATATTCGGGATATTGGAACACAAGACCCACGGCAAAGCGCGCCGCGCGCGTCATCTCGCGAGAGGTGTGAATATCCTCGCCATTGATGAGCACACGCCCGCTCTCTGGTTTAAGCAGCCCGTTAAAATGCTGGATCAGGGTAGACTTTCCGCTGCCCGTATGCCCGATCAGGCCGATAAACTCGCCCTTTTCGGCATGAAAGCTCACGTTGTCGACCGCCACTTTTTCAAACGGGGTGCCGCGGCTGTATACATAGGTGAGATTTTCGACCGTTAAAACGTCTTTCAACTGCGTTGCCCCTCCAAATATTGTATCAATGCGTCGGCGCACTCGTCGACCGTCAGCGCGTCGATGGGAACGTCCGCCCCCGTGCCGCGCAGGCGATAAAGCAGGTCGACCGTCTGCGGAACGGTAAGCGAAACAGCGCGCACCTCGTCGACGCGGGAGAAAATATCGCGCGGCGTGCCATCCATAATAATGCGGCCGTGATCCATCACGAGCACGCGATCTGCTTCGGCAGCCTCGTCCATATGGTGTGTGATGAGGATGACGGTCATTCCCGTCTCACGGTTGAGGCGTTTGACCGTTTTCATCACCTCGGCGCGCCCCTTGGGGTCAAGCATCGCCGTCGGCTCGTCGAGCACAAGTACTTTGGGCCGCATGGCAAGCACACCGGCGATGGCGATGCGCTGCTTCTGCCCGCCCGACAAGAGATGCGGCGCGTGGCGCGCGAACTCGCGCATGCCTACGGCGTCAAGCGATTCGTCGACTCGCTTGCGGATTTCCGCCTGCGGCAGACCGAGGTTTTCGGGCGCGAACGCAACATCCTCCTCCACGACGGTGGCGACGATCTGGTTGTCCGGGTTTTGAAACACCATGCCCGCCGTTTCGCGCACCTCGAAGATCAGCTCCTCGCGTCGGGTATCAAGCCCGTCGACCCAGACGACACCGTCGGTCGGCAGCAAAATGGCGTTGAGCAGCTTGGCAAACGTCGATTTGCCGCTTCCGTTGTGCCCAAGCACGGCGACGAATTCGCCCTTCTCAATGGCCGCGGTCACGCCGCGCAGCGCAAGCTTTTCCGCCTGCTTGTCTTCTTTGGAATAGGCATATTGCACCTTATCGGTTTCAATGATTGCCATAGGCTTCTCCTTTAATCTGTAAATGCTTCCGGCTTTACCGCTCTGCGAACCAGCGGGCCGTGCCGCCGCACGGGAGGCAAAGCCCCGTCGACTCGACGACAAGTCCCAGTTCCTCGGCCTCCACCTTGCCGCCAAAGCGCCTTTGCACGTTTGTCCCGAGCAGATAAGCGCTGACCTGCGGCGAAATGCCGGCCGTATAGCTTGAAATGATGAAAAACAACGGATCGTCCGACAGCGCTTGCGTACACAGCTCGACGAGCGGCGAAATCTGGTCTTCAAAGCGCCAAACCTCGCCGGACGGGCCGCGCCCGTAGGAAGGCGGATCCATGATGATGCCGTCGTACCGGCGGCCGCGCGCGATCTCGCGCTTGATAAATTTGACGCAATCGTCCACAATATAACGCACGGGCGCCGCTTCCAGATGAGAGCTTTTTGCGTTTTCGCGCGCCCACGTCACCATGCCGCGTGCCGCGTCCACATGACAGACCGACGCACCCGCGGCCGCTGCGGCAAGCGTCGCGCCGCCCGTATAGGCGAACAGATTGAGCACATTTGCCTTACCGCGCCTGCGCGCAAGGCGGTCTGCGATAAACTCCCAGTTTGCCGCCTGCTCGGGGAACACGCCGGTATGCTTAAAGCTCATCGGCTTGATTTGAAACGTCAGCTCGCGCCACGCCACCGACCATTGCGGCGGAAGGCTTTTGATTTCCCATTTTCCGCCGCCCTCACTTGAGCGATGGTAGACCGCGCCGGCCTCGCGCCACAGCGCTTCGTCCTGCTTGGGCCAGATCGCCTGCGGGTCGGGACGAACAAGCACATGGGCGCCCCATTTTTCAAGCCGCTGACCGTCTCCGCAGTCAATCAGCCTGTAATCTTTCCAATGTTTCGCCGTCCACATAGCTTGTCCTCACTTTAATAATCATATCAAGTAATTTTACCACTACATACTACCAATAGTCAAGTTTGACAAGCTGTGTGCTTTGCATTAGTATAAAGGTATCAGATGATAATGGAGGTGCTTTATGCAAAACGGACTGATTCACATATATACCGGCGAAGGAAAGGGCAAAACCACAGCTGCCTTCGGGCTTGCTATGCGCATGTCGGGGCGCGGCAGAAAGCTCGTATGGACGTCGTTCCTCAAAGACTTTGACTCCGGCGAGTTTATGCACGCGCTGCCGTTCCCCGTCGAGCGCGGCGTACCGGTCACCAAATTCTGGTTTTTAATGACCGATGAGGAAAAAGAAGCGATTCGCACCGAACACCGTGCACGCCTTTTGGGCCTGTTTGAGCGTGCCGCACGCGAGGATCTGGACGCGCTTTTCCTCGACGAAACGCTTGGCTCGCTTTCGGTCGGCGCGCTGTGCGAGCAGGACGTGCTCGACTGTCTGAAAAACAAGCCGGAAAAGCTTGAGGTGATTCTCACCGGCCGCGCGCCTTCGCAGGCGCTGATGGATGCAGCCGACTACGTCAGCGAGCTGCGGCCGCTTAAGCATCCGTATGAAAAGGGCGTGCCCGCCCGCGAGGGAATCGAGTTCTAACCCTTCCGCGCGCTTTTGACGAAATAAAGCTGCGCCCCGTTCCAAAAGAACGGGGCGCAGCTTTTGCTTTATCGTTATTGCTTACTTGCGTTAATCGCTTTGTGCATCTCGTCAAACAGCTCATCGTATTTCAGCTGCTGCGGAATGGGAACCATGCCGCACCAGAGCGACAGCGGCAGCGCGCGTCCCTCTGCCACCACCTGCTCGCCGTTATGCGCCAAAACCTTTGCCGCCAGCACCTCCGCCTCGCCGCGGTCGCGCAGGCCGGTAATGACCGCGAACTCGTCGCCGCCAATGCGCAGCACGAGCATATCGTCCGATGCGGCGCGCTCGAGCCGTGCCGCCATTTCGATAATCGCCAGATCGCCCGCGCGGCGTGACACTTCGTTGAATCCCGTCATGTTCTGCATATCAAAGCAAAGCACATAGCTGCCAGCATTGCTTTTGAGAAAATCGTATGCCTCACTCATATCCACTCGTTTACGTGCCATGTAAAGTTCATCTCCTTCCCTGTGTTCATAATTGATTCTGGGGAAAATACCGGTAAAGGTTCGGCTGTGCCGAAATTCGGAGGGGCTTACGTTCCACACCCGCTTAAATACACGCGAAAAAACCTCTGCCGAGCCGTATTGATATTTCATGGCGGTATCCGTCACGCGCGCGCCGTCCCGCACGAGATCGCGCGCCGCCTGCGTCATGCGCCGGCGCACGATGTAGTCGGTCACGCTGAGGTGCAGCGCGTAGCGAAACAGCTTTTCCAGCGCGGACAGCGAAACATAGCAGTGACCCGCAACGTCCTCGCGCGTGATCGGCTCGCAAAGGTTCGCTTCGATGTAGCGGATTGATTCGGTCAAAATCATGAAGTTCTTCACTTCGCCACTCCTTTCGGCGTACAACCGTGTCGACGCTTTCATCATAGCACATTCGGTCGTGCCGCGCCTGATGATTTGCGTACGTTTTGCCTCTAAAGCACGAAAAAGCCCTTGGAGTCATTCTCCAAGGGCTTTGCTCGCATTTAGCGCATTTCGATCAGGCCGGAATTTTGCAACAGCCGCTCTACGACGACAGCAACCTCAGCTCTGGTGATGTGCTCCTGCGGGTTAACGGTCGCTGCCGTTCTGCCAGATATCACTTTCGCCCAAACACATTCCGCAACGCCCGACTTTGCATAGCCGGACACGGCGTCCGCATCGGTATAAGTCGCCAGCGTACCGCTCACTTCGCCGTCGGTCAGGTTTGCCTTCAGATCGGTAAGCTCCATAGCTCTCGCGATGATGACCATCGCCTGCTCACGGGTGATCTTGTCGTTGGGGCCGAACGCACCATTTCCATAACCGTTGATCAGGCCGTAAGAAGCCGCGGTTTGGATGTATCCGCAGTACCAGTCGGCTGCGTTCACATCGCGGAAATCGCTTGCGCCCGTTCCGACCGCAAGACCGAGCGCGCGCACCACGATGGCCGCGAACTCGGCGCGCGTGATGTCGGCATCCGGCTTGTAGGTGTCGGCGTCATAGCCGGTGACCACCATTCTTGAGCCCATGTTGTTAACCGACGCCTTCGCCCAATGCTTGGCGACATCGGCAAACGTGATGGGATGCCAAACCACGGCATAGGTGCTGTTCGTAAGGCTGTTGATCTTCGCATAGTAAACGACGCCAATCTGCGTCACCTCGGTGGGGACATGGCGCGTCATTCCGTCAGGCTGCACCACAACGCCCGTTGTGATCTGATTGACATTCACGCCGCTCGGAATGGCAATCAATCGCTCGACGTACGAACGGAAGCGGTTTACCTCCACCGTCGTTGTGCCATAGGTGCAGGTGATGGTAAAGTCCACCGCAGGAACAACCACGCTGAAGTCTCCGCTGCTTGCAGCAGCTTGCACCAT
>MEFT01000022.1 GCA_001725215.1 Clostridium sp. SCN 57-10 | reverse complement strand
GAATGCCATACCTTCGGCGCCACCCGCAACGACGAGCATGTGTATATGGTTTCCCTCGACAGCAAATGTAAAGTGCTTGCCACCACGCTGCTGCACGAAGGGTCGGTCAATGCCGCTGAAATCAATCTCCGCAAGCTGCTTGCCACCGCGCTGAAATATAACGCGAGCGGCGTCATTCTTGCGCATAATCATCCGGGCGGTATTGCGCTGCCGTCACCCGAAGATATCTCAACCACGGGACGCGTCGCGCAGTCGCTGCACGCCGTAGGAATCGCGCTCATCGACCATATCATCGTCGCCGATTCGGATTTCGTCTCGCTTGCCGACTCGGGCAGCGTACCGCGGTGGTAAAAGCGATGAAAATTGCGGTAATCGGATACAGCGGGGCAGGGAAGTCCACGCTGGCGGCAGCGCTTGGCGCGCGATACGGATGCGTAGTGCAGCATCTCGACAAAATACATTGGACGGCGGGTTGGAAAGAGCGCGACCCCGCGGAAGAACAGGTATTGATGACGGAGGCTATGCGAAACGATACATGGGTGATGGACGGCAACTATCCGCACCTTGCATTTGAGCGGCGTATGGAGGAGGCCGACCTCATTGTATTTTTCGCGTTTCCGCGCTTCATTTGCTTTTTGCAGGCGTTCTCCCGCTATCGCCACTATCGCGGCAAAACCCGCAATAGTATGACAGAGGGCTGTGAAGAGCAGTTTGACTGGGAGTTCATCCGTTGGATTCTTTGGGACGGACGTACCCGTGAACGGCGGAAGCTTTATCACACCGTAAAGCAAAAACATGGGGATAAAATGGTTGTACTCAAAAGCAGAAGCGATGTGCGCATGTTTCAGAAAAGCCTCGGTTGATGTTTTTCAAATCTGCAAGGCGCTTTCAACAGTGTTGAAGGCGCCTTATTCTTGTTCGTGCAGGCAGCGGCCCATCAAAACGCCCATGACAGACGCCATCATTAAGCCGCGTGTCCAGCCGCTTGAGTCGCCGAGGCAGTAAAGCCCCACCAGGTTGGTGCGCAGGCAGGAGTCCATTTTCACACGGTTGCTGTAAAACTTGAGCTCGGGGGAATAAAGCAGTGTTTCGGTTGACGCAAAGCCTGGCACCACGTGATCGACTGCCTGAATGAAATTGAGAATATTCATCATGGCGCGATAGGGCATGGCCGCTGTGATATCGCCCGCCACAGCGTCAGGCAGTGTGGGACGCAGGTTGCTTTGCGCAAGCTCTTTCTGCCATGTCCTTTTTCCGTCAAGAATATCTCCGAAACGCTGCACGAGGATTCTTCCGGCGCCCAGCATATTGGTCAGCTCGCCGATTTTCTGAGCATAAGCGATCGGCTGATTAAAAGGCTCACTGAAATTATGCGAGCAGAGCACCGCAAGATTGGTGTTGTCCGACTTCAGCTCTTTATAGGAATGTCCGTTGACAACGGCAAGGTCATTATCATAGTTTTCCTGACTGACAAAGCCGCCGGGGTTCTGACAGAAGGTGCGCACCTTGTTCTTAAACGGCTTCGGATAACCGATGAGCTTGGATTCGTAGAGCACGTTGTTGACGCTTTCCATGATTTCGTTGCGCACCTCAACGCGCACGCCAATAGCGACTGTGCCCGGCTGATGCGCGATACCGTGTTCGGCGCAAATACGTTCAAGACAGTCAGCTCCGCGCCGTCCGGTTGCTACCACGGTTTGTTTCGCGTTAATGTCAAAAAACTGCGCGCCCTGCGAAACGGCGACGCCCACGCAGGTTTCGCCCTTCAGCAGAAGGTTATGGCATTCACAGTCGAACAAAATTTCTACGCCGTTTGCAAGTAAGTGCTGTTCGATGGCAAAATAAATTTCCTGCGCCTTTTCGGTGCCAAGATGGCGAATGGGGCAGTCGACCAGCTTCAGCCCAGCCTGTATGGCGCGCTTGCGGATTTGCTTGACAGCATCGGGGTCGCTGACACCTTCAATATGCGTATCCGCGCCGAAGGCGAGGTAAATGCCGTCTGTATAGTCAATCAGCTGCTGGGCGGCATCTTCGCCGATCAAAGAAGGCAGATCACCGCCTACCTCGGCACTGAGCGACAGCTTGCCGTCTGAAAACGCGCCCGCGCCCGAAAAACCGGTTGTAACGTGGCACGGCTTGCATCCAACGCAATGCCCTGTCACGCTTTTGGGGCAGCGGCGGCGCTCAATCGGATGCCCTTTCTCTACCATGACTATTTTTTGCTTTGATCCGCGGCGCAGCAGCTCAAGTGCCGTGAATATACCGGCAGGGCCGGCGCCGATAATGACAATATCACAATGCATAATTTTCCTCCTGAAGTTGACGCTTCTGTGCTTTTATTACAGGGAACAACGAGGTTGCTTAATAAAATTAAATTTCCAACTCTTATCTTATGGCATTTCACATACGATGTCAATCTTATCAAAATATCGTGTTGATTTGGGCGAAAATATGATACGCGTTTTGATAGTTATGCTTGCAACAGAACGCGTGTTCTGGTATACTGAAAAGGTGGAGGTGTATTATGCCTAACTTTAAAATTCACAGCGATTACAAGCCGGCAGGCGGACAGCCTGCGGCAATCGAGCAGCTTGTGCAAGGACTTGAGCTCGGTTTCGAGGAGCAAACCATGCTCGGCGTAACCGGCGCGGGAAAAACGTTTGTCATGGCCAACGTGATTGAGCGGATCAACCGCCCCACGCTTATTTTGACACATAATAAAACGCTTGCCGCACAGCTCTGCTCGGAGTTCCGCGAGTTTTTCCCCGAAAACGCGGTGGAGTTTTTTGTTTCTTACTATGATTATTATCAGCCGGAGGCATACATCCCCTCAACCGATACCTATATCGAGAAGGATTCCGATGTAAACACCGAGCTTGACCGACTGCGTCACTCGGCTACCTCCGCTTTGTTTGAACGGCGCGACGTTATCATTGTTGCGTCGGTTTCGTGCATTTATTCGCTCGGCAACCCGATCGACTATGCCAACATGGTGGTGTCACTTCGCGTCGGGCAGGAATACGGCAGAAACAATATGTGCCGCAAGCTGGTCGAAATTCAGTATGAGCGAAACGACCTTGCTTTCGAACGAAACCGCTTCCGTGTGCGCGGCGATACGGTGGAAATTCGTCTGGCTTATACTGACGAATACGCCATCCGTGTTGAATTTTTCGGTGATGAGATCGAGCGCATTTCAGAAATCAACGTTGTGACGGGTGCGGTGCGGCGCTATATCGACCATGTCGCGATTTATCCTGCCTCTCACTACGTCACCCCACGTGAAAAACGCGAGGAGGCTCTGATTGACATTGAGCAGGAGATGGAGGCGCAAGTTAAATATTTCCAGGGAAATAATCAACTGATCGAAGCACAGCGCATTCGTCAGCGCACGACATATGACATTGAGATGCTGCGTGAGATCGGATTCTGCACCGGCGTTGAAAACTACTCTCGCGTGCTTGCGCGGCGCGAGCCGGGCAGCGCGCCGTTTACGCTGATGGATTACTTCCCGAAGGACTACCTGCTCATCGTCGACGAATCGCACGTTATGCTGCCGCAGGTGCGCGCGATGTATCACGGAGACCGCGCGCGAAAGCAAATGCTCGTCGATTACGGCTTCCGTCTGCCGTCGGCGTTTGACAACCGCCCGCTGACATTCAGTGAGTTTAACGAGCGCATTCACCAAGTCATTTATGTTTCGGCCACGCCGGCTGAATACGAGCGGGAGCGGTCTTCCCAGCTTGTCGAACAGATCATCCGCCCGACGGGGCTGCTTGACCCCGTGGTTGAGGTGCGGCCGATTGATGGACAGATCGACGATCTGCTCGATGAGATCCGCCTGCGCGAGCAAAAGGGAGAGCGCGTGCTCGTTACGACGCTGACCAAGCGCATGGCGGAGGAGCTGACCGACTATCTGACGACAAAAGGCGTTAAGGTGCGTTATATGCACCATGATATAGACACCATCGAGCGCATGAAGCTGCTGCGCGATCTGCGCCTCGGCGAATTTCAGGTGCTGGTCGGCATCAACCTGCTGCGCGAAGGTCTTGACCTGCCGGAAGTTTCGCTCGTGGCCATTCTGGATGCGGACAAGGAAGGCTTTTTACGCAGCCAGACATCGCTCATCCAGACAATCGGCCGCGCCGCGCGCAATGTGGAAGGAATGGTAATCATGTATGCCGATACCGTTACCGACTCGATGCATGCCGCCCTTGCCGAAACCGAGCGCCGCCGCTTGATTCAGCAGCAGTATAACACGGAGCACGGCATCGTGCCCAAAACGGTTGTGAAAAGCGTACGCGATATCATTGAGATTTCGCACAGCACGTCGGCGCGTCTGCCGTCTGACAGCCGCAAGAAAATGACGGCCGCGGGCAAAGTGCAGGAGATTAAATCACTTGAGGCAAGCATGCACGAGGCGTCCAAAATGCTGGACTTTGAATATGCGGCGATTCTGCGCGATAAAATCAAGGAGCTGCGCGCGGAACTCGAATCTGAGGAAAAGGGCAAGAGGTAACCACTATGCTGGATAAAATTATCGTCAAAGGTGCGCGCGAGCACAATTTGAAAAATGTTGACGTTGAAATCAAGCGCGATACGCTCACCGTTGTGACAGGTATTTCGGGCTCGGGCAAAAGCTCGCTTGCGTTTGACACCATTTACGCGGAAGGGCAGCGCCGCTATGTTGAATCGCTGTCCTCTTACGCCCGACAGTTTTTGGGACAAATGGAGAAACCGGACGTTGATTACATCGGCGGGCTTTCTCCTGCCATCTCGATCGACCAAAAAACGACGAGCAAAAACCCACGGTCGACGGTCGGTACGGTGACGGAAATTTACGACTATCTGCGCCTTCTTTGGGCGCGCATCGGTATTCCGCATTGCCCCAAATGCGGAAAGGAAATTCGCCAGCAAACGGTGGATCAAATCGTCGATCATTTGCTCGAACGGCCCGAAGGCACAAGAATGCAAATTCTTGCGCCTGTTGTGCGCGCGCGCAAAGGGGAGTACCTGAGCGTGTTTGAAGACGCACGTAAAAACGGCTTTGTACGTGTGCGGGTTGACGGTGAAATGCACGAATTAACCGATGAAATCAAGCTCGCGAAGACCAAAAAACACGACATTGAAATTGTCGTTGACCGCATTGTGCTCAAGCAGGACATTCGTCAGCGGCTGACCGATTCGGTGGAAACAGCTGCCGGTCTGTCGGGCGGACTGGTCATTGCCGATCTGATGGGCGATGGGGAACTGCTTTTTTCGCAGAACTACGCCTGTCCCGACTGTGCCATCTCGATTGAAGAGCTTTCGCCGCGCATGTTTTCCTTCAACAATCCGTATGGCGCATGCCCAACCTGCACCGGACTTGGCGTGCAGTTAAAAATCGACCCTGCTCGCATTGTTCCAAACCCCAAACTGTCTTTTAATCAAGGGGCAATCAAGGCGTCCGGCTTTACAACGATGGATGATGGCAGCATCGCACGAATGTATCTTTCCGCGATGGGGAAACGATACGGATTCACGATGGACACACCGTTTTGCGAGCTAAGTGAAGAGGCGCAAAACGCGCTGATGTACGGCACCAAAAAAGAAAAGCTGACATTGCATTGGCAGCGCAACGGCGGTGGCGGAACTTATGAACACGCGTTTGAGGGCATCGTGAACAACCTTGAACGGCGCTATAAGGAAACGACGAGCGAGTATATGCGGGCCGAGATTGAAGAGTGCATGAGCGCCGTTCCGTGCCCGGAGTGCGGCGGCAAGCGCCTGAAAAAAGAGGTTCTCGCCGTTACCATAGGCGGCATCAACATCGCCGAGTTTTGCGATAAAACCATTATGGAGGCGCAGTCATTTTTAGACGAGTTGGTGCTCAACGAGCGAGAGCACATGATCGCCCATCGTATTCTGAAAGAACTGCATGACCGTCTCGGGTTTTTGCTTAGCGTCGGACTTGACTATCTTACGCTGGCTCGTCCGTCTGGCACGCTGTCTGGCGGAGAAAGCCAGCGCATCCGTCTTGCGACACAGATCGGGTCGGCGCTCATGGGCGTTCTTTATATACTTGACGAGCCTTCGATAGGTCTGCATCAGAAGGATAATCGCAAGCTGCTTGACACACTCAAACGTCTGCGCGACCTCGGAAATACGCTCATCGTCGTCGAGCATGACGAAGAAACCATGCTTGAGGCGGACGAAATCATCGACGTCGGTCCCGGCGCGGGTGTACACGGTGGACACATCATCGCCACCGGCACCGTGCAGGAGATCATGAAGAGCGAACAGTCGCTGACCGGGCAGTACCTCAGCGGCCGCAGAAAAATCCCCGTGCCTTCGGTTCGTCGCGAGGGTAATGGCAATGCGCTGACCATCGTGGGAGCGACGCAGAATAACCTAAAAAACGTTACGGTGAGTATCCCGCTCGGCAAGCTTGTATGCATCACCGGCGTTTCCGGCTCGGGTAAAAGCTCACTGATAAATGAAGTGCTTTATAAGCGGCTTGCCGCAGATCTGAACGGAGCGAGAACGCGCGCCGGCGCGCATGAGGACATGCTCGGGCTTGAATACCTCGACAAGGTAATTGACATCGACCAGTCGCCCATCGGGCGCACGCCGCGATCTAACCCCGCAACCTATACCGGTGTGTTCAGCGACATTCGCGATATATTTGGCATGACACAGGACGCAAAGGCGCGCGGCTATGGTCCCGGCAGATTCTCTTTCAACGTACGCGGAGGCCGATGCGAGGCGTGCGCAGGCGACGGCTTGCACAAAATTGAAATGCACTTTTTGCCTGATATCTATGTACCGTGCGAGGTTTGCAAAGGGAAGCGCTATAACCGCGAAACGTTAGAAGTGCGCTATAAAGGGAAGAATATCAGCGACGTGCTTGAGATGACGGCGGAGGAGGCGCTCGCGTTTTTTGAAAGCGTGCCCAAGATTCAGCGGAAGCTGCAAATGCTATGCGAGGTCGGTCTGCCTTATATCAAGCTGGGACAAGCCTCCACTACGCTGTCGGGCGGCGAGGCGCAGCGTGTTAAGCTGGCGACCGAGCTTGCCAAACGCGCCACGGGCCGCACGATCTATATTTTGGACGAACCGACGACCGGTCTGCACATATACGACGTGCACAAGCTGATTGATGTGCTCAACGCGCTTGTCGACGCAGGCAACAGCGTTGTTGTCATCGAGCATAACCTTGACATCATCAAAACAGCCGATCATATCATCGACCTCGGCCCTGACGGCGGCAACCGCGGCGGCGAAATCATCGCGCAGGGAACGCCGGAGGAGATAGCTGCCTGTGAGCGTTCTTATACAGGCGAATATCTCAAACAGCTGCTGTGATACACATGCCCTCTCGATCATTTTCACCAAAAACGAAAAAGATGCTTTTCAAACTGGTAGAATTATATTAGAATAGGAATGATAGATATCAGATAGGAGAGGGCAATATGGAAACGCTTAAATATAAAAGGGTGCTGCTCAAAATCAGCGGCGAAGCATTGGCGGGCGAAAAGAAAATCGGGCTCGATTTTTCAGTGCTCGACAGCGTTTCAAAGGTCATTAAGTCCTGCGTTGAGCTTGGCGTGGAAATTGGCATCGTTGTCGGTGGCGGTAACTTCTGGCGTGGCGTCAAAGATGGCGGTGGTCATATGGAGCGCACCCGTGCCGACCATATGGGCATGTTGGCCACGACGATCAACGCGCTCGCGCTTGCCGACGTTCTTGAAAATAACGGCGTGGATGTGCGTGTGCAGACCGGAATCGATATGACAAAAATTGCGGAGCCTTATATCAGACTGAAGGCGATTCGCCATCTGGAGAAAGGTAGAGTGGTCATTTTCGCCTGCGGAACGGGTAACCCCTTCTTCTCAACCGATACGGCGGCCGCGCTGCGTGCTGCGGAAATCGGCGCTGAGGTCATTTTGCTGGCGAAAAACATCGACGGCGTATACGACTCCGACCCCGCAAAGAATAAGGATGCCAAGCGGTTTGATTCCATCACATATTCCGATATGCTTGCTCGTGGCCTGGAGGTTATGGACTCTACGGCAACCACGCTTTCGATGGACAATCACATTCCGGTGCTCGTCTTCGCGCTTAAAGACCCGTGGAACATCAGACGGGTATTGCTCGGCGAAAAAATCGGTTCCTATGTCGGCACCGAAAACACATAAATCACTACAATTATCATATCGGAGGTTTCATTATGAATGAGAAATGTGTAGCGTATCAGGACAAAATGAAGAAGACCATTGAGGTGCTGAAGCAGGAATTTGTCACGATCCGTGCCGGACGTGCGAATCCGTCCGTTCTGGATCGAATCACCATTGAATATTTCGGAACGACGACGCCCATCAATACGCTGGGTAACATCTCCTCGCCGGAGCCGCGTATGCTTACCATTCAGCCGTGGGATTCTTCCGCGCTGAAGCTGATCGAAAAGGCCATTCAGCAGTCCGATCTGGGTATCAACCCACAGAATGACGGAAAGCTGATCCGCCTGACCTTCCCGCAGCTGACGGAAGAACGCCGCAAGGAGCTGATTAAGCAGGTCAAGAAAATCGGAGAAGACGGCAAAATCGCCGTGCGCAACATCCGCCGCGATGCGATGGAGAAGTTCAAAGAGATGAAGAAAAAGTCCGAAATCACAGAGGACGACCTCAAAACGCTTGAAAAAGAGATGCAGGATCTGACCGATAAGTTCTGCAAAGAGGTTGATACGGAAGCGGCTCGCAAAGAAAAAGAACTGCTGGAAATCTAACCAAAAGAAGCCCACCCGAAATCACCGAGCGTATCGGTGATTTCGGGCTTTGTTTCAATCGGAACAGGAGAGTCATGGTGTTTAAAAAGCAAAAACTGACCGCACTCGACCTAAACCATATTCCGCAGCATGTCGCCATCATCATGGATGGCAACGGCCGTTGGGCGCAGCGACGCGGCCTGCCCCGTTCTGCCGGCCATTCGGCAGGCAGCGAAGCCTTTCGCCGTGCCGCCGACTATCTGTCTCGCATCGGCGTCTCTTATTTGACCATCTACGCTTTTTCGACCGAGAACTGGAAGCGGCCGGAGGATGAGGTCGCCTCCATCATGCGGCTGCTTGAAAAATATCTGAAAGAGGCCGCCGATGAGCTGATTGCGAAAAATCTGCGCCTTTCATTTTTTGGGGAAACAGCGCCCCTTTCGCAGGAGCTTCGTGATTTGATTGCGCGCACCGATAAGCTTTCTGAGCAGACGACGGGAATGCATGTTAACGTATGCCTGAACTATGGTGGGCGAGATGAGCTGCTGCGCGCGGTTCGTACCCTTGCGGGGCGTGTGGACGCGGGCGAGCTGTCTGCTGATGCCATTACGGAAGACATGATTTCGGAAAGCCTTTATACTGGCGGCATACCCGATCCCGATCTGCTCATTCGTCCGGGCGGGGAGCTTCGTCTTTCTAATTTTCTGTTATGGCAAAGCGCATATACCGAGCTCTATTTCACCGATACACTCTGGCCTGATATAAAAGAACGTGAGCTTGAAGCAGCGCTGTTAGAATTTCAGCGCCGCAAGCGGCGCTTTGGAGGCATTTGATGAAACAGAGAACGATCACGGCGATTGTTGCGCTCGCCGCATTTTGGTTGATTGTCTATGTACTGCCGCCGATGGTTGCGGTTCTGGCTTTTTGCGCTCTGTGCGCAGTTTCAGCCTATGAGCTGCTTGGTGCAACGGGCGCGCTGCGTAACCATCCGCTGCTGTGGGTTTGCTGCGTATTTGCAGCCGTCGTACCCGTAGTATCGTCTGTCAAAGGCATATATGGTATACTCGGACTTGTTTTCGTCTATACCGTTGTCAGTTTTATATGGGCGGTGTTTGACCATGAACGCCTAGACTTTGCAAAGCTGGCAGAGGGCTTTGTAGGCGCCGTGGTAATTCCGCTGCTGCTCTCCTCCATTCTTCGAATCCTGATTGGCTATCCGCTCGGGCGGTACTGGGTTTTGATGCCCTTTTTAACCGCATGGTGCTGTGATACCTTCGCTTATTTTACCGGTATGGCGTTTGGAAAGCATAAGCTTGCACCCTATGTTTCCCCCAAAAAGACGGTAGAGGGCGCCATAGGCGGACTGCTGGGCGGCGTGCTCGGTCTTGTTATTTTTGCTTTTGTTATGACGAACACGCAAGATGCTTCCTTTAACTATGCAATTTTAATTCCGGCCGGCGCCATCGGCGCGGTTTTAGGAACGTTTGGTGATCTTTCCATGTCGCTCATCAAGCGCAAAGCAGGCATCAAAGATTACGGCAATCTTTTCCCGGGACATGGCGGTGTGCTCGATCGGTTTGACAGCGTGTTGTTCACTGCGCCGTTTTTTGAAATACTTCTCTCGCTGACGGGTATACTACGATGAGTAAGACCGTATCCATTGTAGGGTCGACCGGTTCGATCGGCACGCAGACTCTTGATGTAATTGAGCGCAACGGTATGCGCGTCGCCGCACTCGCGGCAAGCACGAACGATGAGCTCGTTGAGCATCAGGCTCGCAGATTCCGGCCTTCTTTTGTCGCGCTGCACGACGAAAAGGCGGCGCGTGCGCTGAAAGAACGCCTTGCGGATACCGATATCCGCGTGCTCGGCGGTATAGACGGCGTTTGCGAGGTCGCGGCGGCGGACGAAGCGGACATCACAGTTAACGCCGCCGTTGGCATCGCAGGGCTGCGTCCTTCACTTGCTGCGCTGCAGGCAGGCAAGACGCTCGCACTGGCCAACAAAGAGTCGCTTGTTTGCGCCGGTCAGCAGGTTATGGACCTTGCGAACCAAAATGGTCTTGCTATTGTGCCCGTCGACTCAGAGCATTCCGCCGTATTTCAGGCGTTGCTTGCCGGGCGTAAATGCGAGGTTTCGCGTATTATCATCACAGCGTCAGGCGGTCCATTCTTTGGCATGACGCTCGAGCAACAGAAGGGGATGACGCCGCGCGATGCGTTGCGTCATCCAAGCTGGAGCATGGGTGCGAAAATCACCATCGACTCGGCTACCATGATGAACAAAGGGTTTGAAATGATTGAGGCAATGTGGCTTTTCGGCGTACCGCCTGATTGCATCGAAGCCGTTGTGCATCGCGGGAGCATTGTACATTCTTTGGTAGAGTTCTGCGATGGTGCGGTAATCGCTCAGATGTCTCCGCCAGACATGCACTTGCCCATTCAATATGCGCTCGGGTACCCGGAACGCCTTCCGCAGCATGGGAAGCTTTTAGACTTTACATCTCCACTACAACTTACCTTTATGCCGATCGACCGTGTTCATTTCCCCAGCCTTGACCTGTGTGAGCAGGTCATGCGGCGCGGAGGGAACGCCGGCGCCGTTGTGAACGGCGCAAACGAGGCGGCCGTAGCGCTTTTTCTCCAGGAGAAGATCGGATTTACACAAATTTATGATCTGGTGCGTGAGGCGTATGAACGCGTACCGCATGTAGCCCAGCCCAGCTTACAGGATATTTTTGATAGCGACGAAGCCGCGCGCAGAATTGTTTGCGAGCGTGCATTTTAGTAAAGGCGGTTGGTTATGTCCATCATATACGCAATTTTAGTCTTTGGTCTGATCGTTTTTTTGCATGAACTCGGACATTTTACTGCGGCGAAATTGTCGGGTGTCACCGTCGAGTCCTTTTCGATCGGAATGGGACCTGCGCTGCTCAAGAAACGCGTCGGTGAAACGGTTTATGCCATTCGTCTGCTGCCCATCGGCGGCGCGGTTATGATGAAGGGTGAGAACGACGATGCGCAGGAAGCGATGGTCACCGGATCACTTGACGCGGCCCTCGCCAAGGATGATCCTTCTGTTGACCGTGACCGCGGAAGCTTTCAAAAGGCGAAGCTTTGGCAGCGGTTTTGCATCATCATTGCCGGTTCGTTTATGAACTTTGTCAGCGCAATTTTGATTCTTATCATTCTGTTTCTGCCTGCGAGCAGCATTCGCAGTACGCGGGTGGACAGCTTTTTTGATGGGTTTTCGGCACAGGGTGAGCATATGATGCAGCCCGGCGACCGTATTGTGCGAATCAACGACTATCACGCTTTTATTTACGGCGACATCATCACCGCGCTTGAACTTGGGCGCGGCAATCCGTATGATATTACGGTCGAGCGTAATGGCAAAAAAATAAAGCTTGAGGGTCTTGTGTTTGACAAAACCATGACGGATGGAACGAGCGACCAGCGCTATTTTGGCATTCGGTTCGGGGTGCAATCGGTCAGTCCGATAGGCCGCGTCGGCTATGCGCTGCAAAATTCAATGAGCTTTTTGCAGTCGGCGTTTAACAGCATTAAAATGCTGATTGCTGGACAGGTGAAATCTCAAGATATGATGGGCGCGGTCGGCATCACCGCCGTGATTTCGGAGCGTGCGAAAACGTCGATGGCCGATATGTGGTATACGGTGGCATTTTTGTCGGTTAACCTTGCGTTTGTCAATATGCTTCCCATCCCGGCGCTCGACGGCGGCAAGACGGTGTTTTTGCTGCTCGAACTGCTGCGTGGTCGTCCGGTTGACCCGAAGTATGAAGGTGCCGTGCAAGTCGTCGGCCTTGTGATTATTCTGGGTCTCTTTCTGTTTGTAACGTATAATGATATTTCTAAGTTGATTACAGGTACTTTTTATGGATCGTAAAACAAAGCAAATACTGGTCGGGCCGGTGCGTCTTGGCGGCGGCGCTCCGGTTACCGTACAATCGATGTGCAATACCGATACACGCGATGCCGTCGCGACGCTCTCGCAAATCGAGCTTCTTAGGCAGGCGGGCTGCGATATTGTGCGCGTCGCGGTACCCGATATGGAGGCCGCCGAAGCATTGCGTCAAATCTGTGCATCGTCGCCCGTCCCCGTTGTGGCGGATATTCATTT